>CAINDV010000210.1 GCA_903847485.1 uncultured Verrucomicrobiota bacterium | reverse complement strand
GGGTCAGCGGTAAAGGCTGGGCAGGCAACAGATAGTGGTTTCATCCCAGCCCATTTCACTCGAAAACACGGGATGGGTCTAGCAAAAAGTGCGAGCCCTGTGGTTAGGGCCCACTCCCGATGCATATGAAAATGCCGTGCGCGGCCTGGGGCGGAACATCCTTTGTCCCTTGCGCAGATCGGCGCGGTGTCTCATGTTGGCGGGCCGCGCGCGGCGCGGATTGCGATGTCGCCTGGTTTACTCAAGTTCCTGCAACGCTGGCTGATCAACACCCTCGCGGTGTTGGTCGCGGTGGAGGTTTTGCCGGGCATGAGCTGCGAGAAACCCCGCGACCTGTTCGCCGCCTCGCTGCTGCTGGGCATCCTCAACGCCTTCCTCAAACCCATCCTGATGCTCATTGCGCTGCCGCTGGTCATCGGCACGTTGGGCTTGTTCGTGATCGTCATCAACGCCGCCCTGCTCCTCTTGATCGCGGCCATAGTGCCGAGTTTTCATGTGGACAGTTTCTGGTGGGCCGTGGCCGGCGCGATCATCATCAGCATCGTCTCGCTCGCGGCCAACCTCCTCACCGGCGGCAACCGTTCCAGCCTGGAAGCCCGCTGGCGGCAATCCCCCGCCCGGCGGCGATCCACCAAGCGTGCCCCGGACGCGGGCGAAGGGCCGGTGATTGATGTCTGAGCGGCGGTGGCCGCGGCCCCTCAACCCGAACTCCGAAGCGGAAATGACTTCGAGTAGTGGGACCGGCTTCCAGCCGGTCATCGGCAGTTCGCCCTTTGGAAAAAACCTTCCGCGTTGCTGAACTCAACTGGACAGGCAAGATGCCTGTCCCACTACTGTCCGCCGCCCGTTGCTTCGGAGTTCGGGCTCAAGCCATTTTTGAAACGCCGCGCGCCGGGTCAGAATCCCTTGGGCGCTGAATTCCTTTTCAAAATCCGTCCGCACCGACGCCAGTTCGTCCGGCGTCGCCACCGCCCGGAAGCCAGCGTGGGCACCGAAAACCTCCAGCATTTGGGCGAAGTAATCCTCGTGATCAGTGCGCAGGCACACCACGCCGCCCGGCACCAGCGCCTGTTGCATCAGTGCGGGGAAAGCGGCGTTGACCATCCGGTTCTTGTGATGGCGCTTCTTCGGCCATGGATCGGGAAAATAGACGTGGAACGCCGCCACGCTCTCCGGAGGCATGAGATATTGCACGGCATAGATGCATTCCACCCGCAGTCCGCGTGCGTTCGCCAACCGCGCCCGCCGCGCCCGGCGCTCCAGTTTTCGCAAGCGCCCCAGCAAGCGCTCCACCCCGAGAAAATTCCGCTCCGGATGCTGCGCCGCATACTCCAGGAGAAAGGCGGCGTCGCCGCAGCCGAGGTCCACTTCCACCGGTTGGGCGGAGCTGAACACCACCGCCCAATCCAGGCGCTCCGTGAGCGAAGTCAGCGGATGCAGATACGAGACGGGCAGAACCGAAGTTGAAGGCGTGAGCGCGGAATTCATTGCGACGGGCGCCAAGTTGGCGTAACCCGCACGTTGATGGAATTCAAAACTTTCTTTGGCACCGAAAACTCCGGTCGCCAGCGGCGCGCGGGGCACATCGGGACACTGCCCCCGAATGGCGGGGCAGCCGTCCTCGGCTGCCATCGTCCTGCGACCGTCCCGGTCGCAGTGCAAGCCGGTAAGGCGGGACGCCTGCGGGACGGTCACAGGTGAGACGCCTGCGCCACTATGGGGGCAATGCAGATGCGCCATCGGCGCGGCCGAAGGGTTGCTTCATCTGAGAGCGTGTGGAGATCGCGGGCGTGGGCACGATGAGATTTGACTGACTTTTTCCAGGCGC
>CAINDV010000209.1 GCA_903847485.1 uncultured Verrucomicrobiota bacterium | reverse complement strand
AAGCCACGGAGCGTCGCTCAGATCCGTCGGATAGGTTCGAGATGCGTTTTGCATCCCGACTGACTAATACATTACAAGAGCTGGTACAATAACGATAAAGTGGTTTCTGGCGGAATTCGGATACACGCTCTTACAGTGTCGGCCAGGTCAGGGACTTTCACCCCGCTGGCACCGGCAACTGTCTCCGCAGTGCGGCTCCGGCCGGGGACGCCCAGGGTCATGATCTCCGCTGGGGCGCGGCGCTGCCGAGCCAGCCAGGCCATGCCGCGCATAGCAGGGTCGACATGGCGGAAGAAGCGCTGGTAGGCGGCGCAGAGATAGTTCAGTCCCGGCTCGCCGTCGGGGGTGTGGAGAAAGCGGTTCTTCGGACACTCACCGTGGCAGGCGAAGCGGACATCGCAGTTCCGGCAATAGGCGGGCAGAGTAATGGCCTTGGCCTCACCGAAGGCGCGCTGCTGCGGGCCGCGCACTAAGTCGCCCAGGCTGGTGTGGAGTAAGGTGCCAAGCTTGTAGTCGGGATAGACGAAGTGGTCGCAGGAGAAGACCTCGCCGTTATGTTCCAGCGCGACGGCGTCGCCGCAGGTCTCGCGAAAGAGACACAAGCCGGAAGGTTGGCCCAGCCAGAGGCCGAGCGCGACATCGAATAACTGGACGAAGACTTTGCCCACATCCTGGCGCACCCATTCCTCGAAGATAGTCACCAGAAACTCGCCGTAGTCCGCGGCGCGCACGGTCCAGTCAGTCACCTCTGTCTCATCAGTGCCGGGGTCGGGGGTGGCGCGTGGTCCAGGCCGCGCGACTTAGAAATGCCGCCAGGTAGTCGCTCGACGAGCGGGATGAACTGGAGAAAGCCGGAGCCGATAGCCTTGAGGAAGCGGTACACTTCGAGCGGCTGCCGGGCGCTTTCCCGGTGGACGACAGTAAGTGTGTTGAACTCGACGTCGTGCTTCTTCAGTAACTCCAGCCCGCCCATTACTCGCTCGAAGGTAGGCTGGCCATGCTTGTCCACCCGATAGAGATCGTGGAGCGGTGGGGGGCCATCCAGACTTAGTCCAACGAGGAAGTTCTCCCGTTTCAGAAACGCACCCCAGGCGTCGTCGAGCAGGAGGCCATTAGTCTGAAACGCATTTTGCACCGTGCGACCGGCAGCATAGCGGCGCTGGAGGGCGACCGCTTGCTCAAAGAAGTCCACGCCCATCAACGTCGGCTCGCCGCCCTGCCAGGCGAAGATGACTTCCGGCCCGCGTTGTGCCGCAAGGTGTTGCCGCACGTAGGCCACCAACACTTCATCGCTCATGCGGAAGCGGGCACCGGGGGCAATGAGCGCTGCCTTGTCGAGATAGAAGCAGTAGCGACAGGCGAGGTTGCACCGCGCCCCGGCGGGCTTCGCCATGACGTGGAAGGTATCGGGCGGAGCGGGCATGAACTAATCACGTCACCGCCGACCACTGGATACGGTAGAAGGCTTTGTCTTCGACCAAGGTGTCGTTATAGAGGACCGGGCCGTTGTTGCCAAGAATGAGGGAGCCAACGTTGTTCCAGACAGTCAGGTTGGTGGACTTCTGAATCTGGTAATTGGTGTTCTCCCGCGAGAGAAACGTGATCTGCACGGCAACTCTCGGAGTTAGAGTTATACTATCCGTCCACCGGACAATCTGTAACTTGAGGTCTTGAGGCGGGGCGGGAGCATTCAGGGGAGTAGTTACCAATCGCCCGCCGGAGCCGGTCTCTTGTTGCAAGATACTCTTCAAAGCGGCGTAGGCGGTCTGTTGGGCGGAAGTTAGCGCCGGAGGCGTGAACCCGACATCCGAGAGGTTCCTCGCCTCCAGTGGCCCGGCGGCATTATACACCACCGCGCCGCTGGCACCGTCGTTGGGGTAGTAGTCGCCGCCGGTGGGTCGGAGGTCATAGAACTCGCCTTGGTCCGGTGCCGGGGTAGGATCATTGGGGCTACCATCCCAGTAGCGAGCCAGCTTGAAGTCCGGGGTGCGCACCATCTGGATGCGGTTGGGCGGGTCAACCAAGCCTTTGGGTCCGGTAAGTGCCTTGTCATTGCCGGCGTAAATGTCGTCCCAAGTGTAGAGCACGTACGGCTGCACTGCCGTCGGGGAGGTGTTGGCCTCGGGGTGGAGCACCACATGACTGTAGTTCACGCCCTGGAAGCCCTTAGTCTGCCAGTTGGGGACACCGACTAACTCACACAGCGTGGGGAGCAAGTCCACATGAGACACCATCGCATCGGTAGTCTTGGCCGTGGGAAACATACCGGGATTGGACCATATCAGCGGGACCCGCAGCATCTCCTCGTAGGCCATGAACATCTTTTGCCGCAAGCCGTTGTGACAAAGCCCCATCTCGCCATGATCGGACGTGCGGATGATAAGAGCGTCGTTCAAGGCCGTTCCCGTCCCGTCCCTAGTTGGGTCCAATACATCCAGCACCTGGCCAATCTGCTTGTCCACGGCCGTCATCAAGCGGCCATAGAAGTTGAGATAGTTCTGCTTCTCCGCCGCCGTCCTCAACGTGCCCAGTCCCACCGCGAGGTTGGTCAGCACCTGTTTGTGAACGGCGGGCTTGGTGGACAAATCTTCCGCCAGCGTGGGCGGCGTCTGAATCGGCGGAGTGGTCGCGGCAAGCCAAGGATCGCCCGTCTGTTCGTAGCCACCTTTCGCGCTGTCGTAGTTGTTGGGGTAGCTGATGACATCGTGCGGGTTAACCAAGGACACGATCAGACAGTAGGGCTTCGCGCCCGGGTGGCTGATCCGGTCGGTCAGGAAGGCGACGACATCATCCACGAAACGCTGGTCGTTCTTTACCGTATTGACGGCGTCAGCGCCGCCGAAGTTCTTCGGGTCACCGTCGCCGCCGGCATCCGGGGCATCCCAGCCTAGGAAGCTATAGCGGGAAAGGTCGTCCTCGATGTAAGTGCCATTGACGGACTGAACGCGGCTACTCATGTGCCACTTACCTTTGTAAGTCACCTCGTAGCCGGCCTCCTGGAGACAGGTGGCTACGTTCGGCAAGGTAGGATCCAGTTGATGCTCAATGGTGGATTGCGTCAACCCTTCGGTAAGAGTGTCCTTGGAATGGTGGTGGGCGGCGAATAGGCCGGTGAACAAGCTATTGCGCGAGGCCGTACACATGGAGGCGGCGGTGAAAGCATATTTGAAGGTGAGTCCGAAATTCCTCAACCGCTTGCTATTCGGCAGATTCGCGTCTTCCCAGCCCAGCGGGAACCACAGCGGCGGACGCTCCTGATCGGTGATGATCAAGATGATATTCTTCCGGCTCGGCAGTGGCTCCGCTTGGGCGCGTGGTTGAACCACCAGGCCAAGGAACTGTGTGCCGACGACGCCGACGGCGGCCCCAGCGGACAGTTTGAGAAAGCTGCGCCGCGCCAGCGAGCCGGGCGGCGGCTGAGTCGGCTCCGGTGCGGTAGTTAGTTCGGTGCGCGACGTCGCAGCCGTGCTCTTCACATAGGATTGCTTAGTCATAACTAAGCCAGAGTAATGACGGTGAAGTTCGGGCGCAAGCAAATCCCAGCTCAGATTTCAGGCCGTCCGACGGGGAGAGGCAGAAACCGGCACCGCCTTGGACGCCGCTCCCGGCGATTGGTTGTCTATTCCGCAGCTTAGTCAGTAACCAACGCCACGGCACAGAGTTGTGTAAAGCCGCCGGCGCGGCGCTGGCCGGGCTGCGGCTGGAACGGTTGTTGGGAGAGAGGCAGTTGGTCCAGAACAGCGGGGCGGAGCGGCACGAAAGCCGGGGGCGCAGCGGCCAGCGGTTCGGCAGGAGACGGCGACGCCGTTGGCGTGGACCTCGCCGCGCCACCATAACGGCCTGATTCCCGCGTAACTTTTCCCTGCCAGCGGTGTCTGATTCGCGGAAGGAAGACTTGGCTATGCCTGCGAAACAATGGTTGGTTAGTTTGGTTCTGCTGTTGGGTTTGCCGTGGTCGGCACCCGCCGACGGCATGTTCTTTCCTCCGGTCGCCATCCGTCCGGTGGAGATTCCCGACCAACAGGCGCTGATTAGTTTCAGCGACGGCGTCGAAACTCTGGTCATTGACACCGCCTTCCGTGGAGACGGGGGTGAGTTCGCGTGGGTGGTGCCTTTACCGGCCAAGCCGGAGATTTCCCCAGCCACCCCCGGCTTGTTCACCACGCTGCAAATCTTGTTTGCGCCGAAGGTAGTGGCTCATGTGTCGGACCTTCACATCGTCATCCTCGTGTTAGGCGTGGGATTGCTGGCGAGCATCCTCGCGATTCGAGGTGGCACCCGGATTACGAGCGTGGTCATTGTCTGGCTGGCCATGTTTGCGCTGGGCTGGTTCTTACTTGGTGTTCTCGCGAATGCGGGCAGCTCCGGAGTGATCGAAGCCGGCGGAGTCAGCGTGCTGGAACGTAAGACAGTCGGCGTCTTCGACACGGTCACGCTCGCCTCCGCAAGGGGCGAGGCGGTGCTCGCATGGCTGCAAAGCAACGGTTTCCAAACGCCACCAGAAGTCTTGCCGGTGCTGGCGGCCTATGCCTCGAATGGCTGGGTCTTTGTGGCGAGCCGGTTGAGCACGACCGCCAGCACTAACGAAGTTCGCCGGGCGCATCCACTCTGCTTCAAGTTCCCCACTCCGCGGCCGGTCTATCCGCTGCGCCTTACCGGCGTGCGCAATCCGCCGTTGAAGGTGGACCTCTACGTTTTCGGTCAGGCACGCGCGGCAGCCAAAGGCTTTGCGGTGGAAGTTTGCGCGCGAACGGTGGCCAAGGCACCTGCTCTCCCTCTTCGCCTAGCGTCTGTGCTGCGCCGCGAAGTTCCCGTGGTGCATCCGGCCTTGCTCAAACTGGTCGGCGGCGCGGCGGTGGCGACTAAGCTCAGCGCCACGCTCTCGCCTGCGCAAATGGCTGAGGACGCATGGATCGAATGGAAACCATTCCACCCCACTTGGAAGACTTACTACACGGAGGAAGTGGCCAGGAAGAGCGCGCTGAACAAAGGCACCGCCTTACTTATGACCGGCTGGGTGCTCTGCTTTGGCATCGCTTGCGCCCAGCGGAAGATTCCTTATCGGTTGCTGCTCGTGTCTGCGCTGGTGGTACCGGCGCTGGCCTTGCTCGTAGGGCTGACGGAGTGGCGCACGACGCCAAGGGCCACAGGTGCCCGGGTCTATCGTGGCGGGGAGTGGTATTCCCACTGGCGAAACGCGCCGATCTTGTTGGAGGCTATGGCCCAGCAAGCGCAAACGCAGGTGGCCGGCGAGACGGACTCGCTGGCAGCCTTGCGGGGCTTACTGGCTGAGGAAATGGCCAGTTATGGAAAGAACGCCTATGGGACGACTAATCCCTACACGGGCAGACTGCCCCAAGAGGAAGATTCGCCCGGTAACTACACCGTGCGCAGCAATGCCACGGGCCTGGAGGTTCTTTGGTACGACCAAGCAGGCGCCGAGCATCGTTTCCCGTTGACCGCCCCAACTGGTCCGCCTACGAATGCGCCGGCCATCCGCCGATAGGAATCCAACCGGCCCGCCGCCGCCCGGAGTGCGCTGTCCCAGGCGCAGAAACGTCGAAACGCCAGCACGGAGGACGTTCTCCGGCGGCGGACTGTTAGGACACGCTCTTAGACGTAACCATTCAATAGCTGGTAGGGCGAGGCTCCCGCCGAGCCTCGACCGCCGTAGCCGGGCGCTGGTTCTGCAAGGCTCGGCAGGAGCCTCGCCCTACCGCGGCCGGCATTTTCAAACAGGCTCTAAGGACCGATGTTGTTAGGCGTAACCATAGGCGATTAACCCAAGACGTACAGCAGCACGGGCAAACCAACGAGGAAACACCAACCGGCAATAGAAATCAGAAGCGGAGGAGTCTCCGTGTTGATATTACCGCCTCGGCCGACGTAACCGGTCAAACTGCCAAGCTCATCGGGAAACCAAATAAGAGCCAGCGGCAGCAACAAACCAACGCAGCCATTCACAACGTCCACCGACACTCCGTGCGCATGAACCATCATGGCGACGGCGTAGCCTATCGCAATCACGAGGCTCAAAATTTTTCCAATGGTGACTTGCATCGGGAGATTTCGCTGCGGCTGATACGCCTAACAGTCGAACCAACGACGTTCCGGGGGCGGAGTTGCCGTCGTGTTCAACGTGGGTTGACGGTAGCAGCGTTCCGGGCCATGTCCAGCGCCGCGTCTGCGAGATGGGAGTCGCCTGCGCGAGCCTGAAGGTCCGCACAAAATGCAACTCCTTTTCGGCCGGGAAAAGCAGCGCAAAGAAAAGCTTGCCAACACGAACCGCCTTCGGCACCATGCTCCAAGTTGAACAACCTGAATCGTCACAAACCACTATGAATCGTCGTTTATTCGTCAAGAGCAGCCTCCTCGGCTCCGCCGGCGTGGCCCTGGCCCTTAATTCACAATCAGAGGAACAGGCCCAACCTGCGGCCGCGCCGCCGGCGGCCAAAGACACACTCCCCAAAGGCCGTATCGGCAAGCTGGAGGTCAGCCGCCTCATCCTCGGCGGCAACCTGCTCACGCACTACACCCATAGCCGCGACCTGCAATACGTCTATCGCCTCGCGGCCCAGTATAACACCGACGAGAAGATCTTGGAGACACTCGCCCTCGCCGAGAAACAGGGCATTAACACCCTCTCCATGCACAACCCGCCGCATCCTATCTCGGTGCTGCGCCGTTACCGCAAGGAACGCGGCGGCAAGATCCAGTGGATCATCTGCCCGACTGCGCCACCGGAGCCAGACATGGCCAAGTACCGCGAGCACGTCGAGGAGTTGATCAAGGACGGCTGCGAAGCGATCTACCTCTGGGGCGTCCATGCGGACTCACTGGTGGCGCAGGGGAAGATGGACCTCCTGGCCAAGGCCGTCGAGTTGCCGAAGGAGTTCGGCGTGCCGTCTGGCGTAGGTGGCCATTCGCTGGAGGTAGTCAAGGCCTGCGAGAAGGAGGGGATCAAGGCCGATTTCTACATCAAGACCTTCCATCACCACAGTTATCCGACCGCCCCCAAGCCGGAGCAGGTCAAGGAACCTTACAACGAATTCCCCGGCTATTGGTGTGCCAGCCCGTCGGAAACCGCCGAGGTGATGAAATCCGTCAAGAAGCCTTGGATCGCTTTCAAGACCATGGCCGCCGGTGCCATCCCGCCTAAGAATGCCTTCCGCTACGCCTTCAATAACGGCGCGGACTTTGTGCTCGCCGGCATGTTCGACTTCGAGATTGCCGAAGATACACAGTTCGCCCGTGAGGCCATCGCCAGCTATCAACAGCGCGCCCGGCCTTGGACGGCATGAGGGTGTAATCCGAAGTCCGAGGTGCAAGAACGCCAGACCGTGCCGCGAGCGCTTCTCACCTCGGCCGCAACAGGAAGAACCGCGTCTGGTCTGTCCACTGATTCGTCACCGTGAAACGCCCACCGAACAAGGCGGGCGTGTTCGTCACTTCGCTCCACGGGCCGCCACTGAGGTTGGCGACCGACTCCAGCGCGAAGCCGCTGGCCGTGCTGGGCCATGAAAGCTCCGTCATCCCGCTGGCGGTAGTGGTTATGACCAAGGCCGGTGGCGAGTAAGCCAGAAACCGGATTTGCTCCACCCGCACGGTGCAATTCGTCGAAGTCCCGCCCAAGACGCCAAAGAAGAATTCGTTCGTCGTTCCCGCGTAGGCTGACACGTCGAGAAACGGACTGGTGTTCGTTACGCCGCTCGGGATGAATTTCGTCGCCAGCGTGAATAGGTTGGTGCCATTGATGCCGAACACCAGCGCGTCTTCTTTGCCGTCACCTTCCACCGCGAAGTCAAACGCCAGCATGGAGACATTCGCTGGCAGCGCCACCGGTAGCCAGATCGCCGCCGGCGTGTTCGTCTCGTCGCCGCCGCCCTTCGGCTGACGACCACCCTGCATCCAAGGCGGCAAGCCAGTCTGCATCTGGATGCGGATACTGGGGCGATTCAGCATATCCACCAGTCCATCCCAAACCGTCCCCGCCCCGTTCACCACGCGGTCCACCGCCGTGTCCACTGTTACAGCCACGCCTTGCCCCACTTCCACCAGCACGTTACCAACCCGCCGCCCCGCCGAGGCCGCTGCGCCGAGTCCGGTTTCCATCCACCCCCAAATGGCCTCGGCTCCGGCCGCCCCCACGATGCTAACCGCTGGATAAAACAGTCGCGGCTCAAGGTCCGTAACCATTTCCAGCGCCAGTTCGTCGCCGGAACTCTCAGCCTGACGGAAAGCGATTCCGGGAACGAACTCCGGCCCCAGCGGCGGGAAATCGCTGCCGGGATGTAGCAGCGCATACTCGAACGATGTGCCAAAGCCCGGCATGATCCGACTCGGCGAAGTGACTGTTCGGGGATACCAGTTCATCATTGGGTAACTGTGCGCCTCCACTGCGGCACCAAGCCAACTGTGGTCCGCCAGCGCCAGCAACATCCCCTTTTGCAGCAGGACATTCACCGCTTCTGGATGGTAGCGCCCCACTGACGCGATGTAGTTGTCCAGCCAAAGGAAGTCATGCGGCACCGGATTCTTCCAACCCAGCGCCACCGAGGCCGCATACGACTTGCCACTGTTCAACAGCAGTTTGGCCAGCGTCTCTTTTGCGATCAGCCGGGCGATGGCCGCGTCGTCGGACATCGTGACATGGGTGTTCGCTGACAGCCACGGTTGCGCCGACACCCGATGCTCCGCCCGCTGATGGCCGTGCAAGTAGTCCACCGCATAGCCGTTGACCAGTGTGCCGAGACTGTGCCCGATGAAATGCACCTTTCGCCGATAGTCGGTGCCGAGTGCTTGCTGCAATGACTCGCCCAGCGCTATGCCCTGCGACGGCGTCGCTTCTTCCGGCGGCGGCGTCAACATTCCCAGCAGCGGCAAGCATGGCCGCGCCACTTCGTGCCAGTCCCACGCGACGATGTTCGCAATGCTTCGCGTGCCTTGCGACTCCAGCGCCACCGCCAGTCGGAGAGGCCAGCCATTGGCGTCTTGCACAGGAGTCGGCTCCACTGGACCATCGCAGGGTATCCAACCGTGCGTCAATACGACCGTCATCTTGGCGCGGTCCAGCAGCGCGAGGTTGGCGACGAACGCGGTGCCATCGAACACCCGCAACGCACTGCCTTGCGCGCCGTCCGGTGGCGGGATGAAAGCCGGCGTGCTGTTCGTCACCGTCAGCGAAGGCGGCGCGAGCAAGGGCCGCAACTGCAAGTCCTGCTGCATCGTCGCGGCGCTCAAAGCTACCACGCGCCGATCCGACAGCCAGCCCGCTTTGACCGCGCTCAGCGAATAGGTGCCCGCCGGCAGCGACGGTAGGGCGTAGCGGCCATCCGTGCCGGTGGTCATGCTGGCAGCGGGCGATTCCATCACCCGCGCCTCCACGATGGCTTGCTCCATCGGCTGCCCCAGCGCATTTACCACGCGGCCCTGGAAAGCTACCGCCCCACCGCTGGCACCACCCTGGTAGAAGTAGCTGACCGTGGGGCTGGTTTGCAGCGCCACGTTCTCATTCCTCGGCCACTCGCAATAGACATAGCTGACGATGGGGCTGAGGATGCCTCCGTTGGTCAAAGCCTGACTGCCGAAATCATCCGGGTATTGGTAGCTCACGATAGGCGACATGACATTGGTTATGACGTCATCGGCCCTTGCCACCGGTGCAAACAGACTGGGGAACGCGACCATCGCCACAAGGCAAACTCCACGCCAAAACCCGGTAGGGCGAGGCTCCCGCCGAGCCGGTGCAGGCAAGGAACCAGAACAACCCAAACCGGTAGGGCGACGCTCCTGCGGAGCTTTCCCCCGTCCGCCGAAAAGGCTCGGCAGGAGCCTCGCCCTACCAGGCATCGCCACGCCTCGATTGGATTTACCAACGCAATTCATAAACCTCCCCTTGATACGGCCAGGCTTCGACATCGGAGGAGAGTCCCGCTCGAAGCGGGTTCTCGCGGACGTAAAGCCACTTTTGAGAATAACTCTCATCTTGGCGCAGCCGATGGTGAAAAGCGTGCGCCTGCCACACCCAGTCCTCATGTTTGTGCGCCTTGGTGAACTGGCTCTTCCAATACTGCAACCACCGCTCAATGGTGAACCGCAAATCGCGCGGCGCAGCGAACAGATGCAGGTGGTCCGGCATCAGCACATACCGCCCGGTCAGCCAAGCATCCGCCTTACGCCACACCTCGACGAGCAACCGATGCGATTCCTCGCACGCCAGCCACGGGCGGCGATCCTTCGTGCAGACGGTGACAAAGACGATGGTAGGTCCGCCCAGATCAATCCGCACGCCCTCCGCCGGCTTGCGCCGATGGGGTAATTCCGTTTCGGTAGGGCCAGCCTCGGTAGGGCGACGCTCCTGCGGAGCCGGGGCCGTCGTCAGGTCGGTAGGGCGACGCTCCCGCAGAGCTTCGGCGTCTGGGGAATGGCTCGGCAGGAGCCTCGCCCTACCGGGTGCGTTCCCTGTGCCGGGCGGATTGTCGTTCTGTGCGCTCATCACCTGGATGTGTTTTGGTTTGGGCGGAATGTCAACTCTGACCTGGTAGGGCGAGCCTCCTGGCGAGCCGAGGCTCCGCAGGAGCGTCGCCCTACCAGGTCAAATCCAGTAGGGCGAACGGCCTCGTGAACCGTGTTCATGGTGACGTGGCGGCCGTGGCGTAAATGATGCCGCCGCCGCGCGGCATGTTGATCGAAACTGTGACCGTGCTGTTCGACACCGTACCACTGTTGTTGTAACCCATTGCGCTCACAGGGGAGCCGTTCAGTGGCTTCACTGTCACTGCGATCGCCGTATTCAACGGTAGGTTTGAGCAACGCACGACGATTTGAACTGGACCACTCTGCTGCGCCGGAATTACGGCGGCTGGATTGGCCGGATTCGCCGACGGATTTGGCGGCACCGCAACGCCGCCAATGCTCGTAACAGTCAACTGCGCTCCTTGGCCTGCTGTTGGAATAGTGATGGGTTGGAAGCCTTGAGTGAAAGCTCCGTTGATTGTTCCGCCGAAAGTGTTCTGAAGCGTGTCGAATCGAATTCGTCCGGTTCCCCCACTGGTGGAATTTGCGGAAACGCGACCAGAACCGGCAAGTTGCGTCGCGACCAATCTTATTCCCCCACCGCTTCCCGAACCGCTCGATAGAGTGTACCCACCGGGTGAGAAAAATGAACTGTTCCCATCACCGCCGTTTGCTAGGATTTGTCCGCTCACATTGATGACACCAGACGCAGCGACGAGGATCGCTCCGCCACCTCCCCCTGCGCCTCCATAATAGGCAAAGTTCCAATACGAACTCACGAGATCGCGATTGCCACCGCCCCCTGAACCGCCTAGTAGTGGGAGGAGAAATGAATTGCCGTAAACTTTTTGGTTCGAAGTGCCGTATGGTCCGTTTATGCCATTCTCGAACACCCCGCCCAACCCGACAGGAACCCCAGCTTCGAAAGTGCCACCACCCGGACCGAGGCCCGCGCTAGGATTGCTGCCGCCATTTCCTCCAGCCCATCCACCTGGACCACCAGAACCTCCAATCGCTCCACCGTTAGCGGCTTGTCCAGAAAGCTGAACGGTTCCATTTATAAGGCAGTTACTCTGCACCAGCCAAGTCACAGGGGTGTTGTTTGCATTGGGAATAAACGTCACGATCACGTTGGTCGGGATGTTGACCGACGTGTAGTGGTAAATGCCATCTGGGTGGCTGGCCAGGTTGATGACGGTGTTGGTGGTGGGATTGAACGCGCCGTCATGCCCGTCGCTGCCGCTGTTCACTTGCGCATGCGCGGTCAGCGGAACAAGCCGCAGGAGCGCAAAAATGGGGAGTGGATGTTTCATAGAATCAGTTTTCTTTCCTGACTGGTTTATCATGGAGGGCATAAGCAGCAGCAGGTCGTTCGCGCGGTTCGGGTGAAACCACGCGCCAGCCTTGGGCTTCGAGTTCCCGGAGGTGTT
>CAINDV010000208.1 GCA_903847485.1 uncultured Verrucomicrobiota bacterium | reverse complement strand
GGGTGAGGGCACCCGGCCTACACGCCAGACGCAGTCCGGTAGGCCCGGTGCCCTCACCAGGCGGCCCAGATCAAAGCCACAGTTAAGGAGTGCGGAGGCTACGGAGCCGATTTCAAAACTGTAGGAGACGACATAAGGAGTCCCTGCGACCTATGAGCCGGTTTGAAAGGCAGGTCGCGGTTCCTGCCAAGCGCTGGCGGAACCAGCGCGTGGTGGCGGCCGGCGAGGCGAGGCAGAAAGCTCTCGCCCTACCACGGCCGACGTTTTCCAACCGGCTCTATGATAAACAGGTCTCAAGGTTCCAACCAGCTTCGGCGCAGGCGCAGAAAGTGCGTCGCGGTTCCGGGTAAGACCGCTGAGTTCACGGGGTAACGCAGCTCCTTCCAGCCGCGATCGAATGACTCCGGATCCGGTGCCACCAAGTTGGTGAACGTGCCGACCGATTGCCACGCTGCCCCCGGAGCCAGCGTGGCGCTGGCCTGCACTTCATCCACAATCCGCGCGCCGACTTGGGCCATTGTAGCCACCGTGAGCGTCGTTCCGGGATTTCCACGCGACTCGACACGGACGTTCGCCGCGTTGGTATCGAGCCTCCGCACCACTAAGTCGCAAGTGCCGAAGCCCGCCCCGCCCGCCAGATTAGTCAGCATCGGCGTCCGCAGCGTGCCCCCCCGAGTAATCAACTCGCGCAGGTTGGTGACACATAGGAAACTCTGCCCGCCCACGGTGAACTCCGGCACTAGGCGCACCCGGGTGAGGTAGATTTGATCTGCCAGCGGCGGCGCGACAAAGTCGAACCGCAGACTGTTGGAGCAGGCGAACGCCGCGGCGTTGGTGGTCACGGCCGACAGCCTCAAGTCGAACCAGCATTCGCCCGTCACTGGCCGGGCATCCGTCTGTAACTCCCGGCCGAGCGGGTTGCTGGCCACCTTCAGCCAGGCAGGCTGTGCCGGCACTGGGGCGTTTGACCACGCCACGCTTAGCGGCTCCCACCCCGTCGCCACTCGTCGTGCGAAGAATGACCCGGCACCCACACCGCCATTGGTCAGCCAGTTACTGGTGACGACTTCCACCGCGTCAGCCGCCACCGCCTCAACCGGTAGCGCCAGCTCCGCCACCGTCGCCACCGAAGCGCGCACGGCGGCGGTGAGGTAACCCCAGTTCACATAAGCCATCTTGTCGTTCGCGGTGTGGTAGTAGGGGTTGAAGTCGCCATCCTCCTCCTCGATCAGCACCGCCGGAAAACCCTGGTTCCAGAACGAAGCGTGGTCGCTGTAGGTGACGGCGTCGTTCAGAATCACCGGTGCCAGATCCGCGCTCAGCCCGTAGGTGGCCACCACGTTGGTGAAGGTCATGGCGATGGCTAGGTCATTCGAGTAACCCGGATTCGTCTTGGTGCGGGTGTGCAGTTCGATGGTCGGCAGGCTCTTGCTGTGCCAGGCAAGCATGTCCGCGTTGAACACGGCCACGATGTTCTCGCCCGCCGCCTTGGCGACTTGGGCGGACTTGGCGCTGCCGTAAAGCCCCTGTTCCTCGCCGGTGAACAGCGCGAAGCGGACGGTTCGCTCGAAGCGGCACTGGCTGAACAGGCTGGCCGCCGTCAGCACCGCCGCCGAACCGCTGGCGTTGTCGTCCGCGCCGGGCGCCAACCCGCTGCTCGGCATGTCGTCCAGATGGGCCGTGATCCACACGAACTCGTTTGACCGCGTTGTGCCCGGCAGCGTGGCGATGAGGTTGCTGATGCCGGTGGTCCAAGCCTGATACTGCGGGTTCAGCCCGAGGGCGCGGAGCCGCTCGAAGGCGATTTGCAGCGCGTTCCGCACCGGCTGCCCGGAATAGCTGAAGCGGGTGGTCACCAAACACGGCGCTCCGCCGGCGACGGTGGTTTCATTTCCGCAAAACCGGCGCAGCATCCAGTAAAGGTTGGTGGCCTGCACCTGGCCGACCATCGCCTGCAGAAATGGGCTGAACGCACGGCTGGAACCGGGGATGAGGGGATCACCAGCCGGAAGGTTCGTGAGCACCGGGCTGGACCAGACCAGCGGTTCCGTTCCGAGCCGCTGCACCGCGAAGCCCAACTCCGCCAAGGCCTCCGCTTCCGCCGGATTTGCCTTCACCAACCACTGCGCGCCGTCATCGTGCAAGACCGCAAAACGCCCTCCTGCCGCCGGCCGCGCCCCGGTCCGTTTCTCCCGCGCCAGCAGGTATTCTGCCGGTGCCACGGCGGGGGCATCGAGCACTTGAAACGGCCACCCGGCGCGCGTCAATTCCGGTCGGGCTGCGAACACCAGCAGGTAGTCTCGCCCATCAGCGGCGCGAAGCAGCGCGCTGGCCGCGAGCGGGAAGTCAGTGACCGGCGCGTTCACTTCCACGCGCGCCAGCACCTCCGGCTCTGCCGGCGCGGCCGCCACTTGCCCGCGGACCGGAACGGCGATGGCCACGACGAGAATCGCCAGCACCCAGCCCAGGGAAACCAGGCTGGCAGAACGAACCAGCGAGTCGGCACGGCCCAGGGGCGAGAATGGCTTACCGAGCAAGGAAATCGGCGGAACTTGGAGCGATGTCATCGCGCCAAGTTCTGTTGATTTAGTCGGGAGTCAAGCCATAAGCCCCAGCAGTTTTCATTTTGGCCGTGGGTCATGCCAAGAACCGGCTAAAGCTGGGACTACGAACTTCAAGAACTGACCTCTTAGAGCGTGTATCCGAATTCCGCCAGAAACCACTTTATCGTTATTGTACCAGCTCTTGTAATGTATTAGTCAGTCGGGATGCAAAACGCATCTCGAACCTATCCGACGGATCTGAGCGACGCTCCGTGGCTTCTCTTGCAACCCTGCC
>CAINDV010000207.1 GCA_903847485.1 uncultured Verrucomicrobiota bacterium | reverse complement strand
GGCACGCGGCATCATCAGGGAACCAGGCCCGCAGTTCCGCGTCATTGGCCGGATAGTCATGCCCAGCTTTGAGGCGGGGCGCCAGTGGTTGCGTCGACACCCCCACATCTTGTACCTACCGCACTCAGATGGACACCCCCTATGAACTAAGATGTCAAAATGCGTGGCCTGAGCATTCTTTACGGGAGTGTGTTGCTGCTGTCTGCCCAGTTGATAGCAGCACAGTTGGCACTTGCGTCACGACTGGTGGATTTCACCAAAGGCGACAAGCCGGAGGCCCAGGCGGCAGCCTATTCACTGCGATTCGCCGGTGCCTCCGGAATCCCCAACGGGATCGAGGAAAAAGGCGCGGATGCGAGTCAGATCTACATCAGTGCGGTCGCCAAAGACAGTGCTGCCAAGTTACAGGTGGGGGATGTAGTTTTAGCCCGAACTCCGAAATAGACGGGCGGCGAACCATAGTGGGACCGGTTTCCAGCCAGTCCCACTATGCAAAGTCAGTCCCGCTTCGGAATTCGGGTTTAGGAGTTAACGGGAAACCGTTCGAGGCGAACATCATAGACACCTTTCGCTCCGCCGTCGAAGATGCCCCGCTGCGCGGCAAGGACGGCAAGTTTAGCATCCTCCTCTGGCGCAACGGTGCCCAAACCACACTGGATTTGTCCACACTTGTCCCGCCCCCAGATTTGACCAAGGGAAGCGTGCCGACAGAGACTCATGACTGGACTCTGTGGCCGACGGGCACCCGGAGTTGGCTGTTCAGCCGGGGCCTCGACACCGCAGATGCGCGACAGATTCGGATCACCAAGATCGAACCAGGATCGCCGGCCGATGGCGTGTTGGCCATTGACGACGTTATTCTGGGCGTCAACGGAGGGCGTTTCGTAGGACAGGCGTCGCGCCTGTCTCTGAAATAATCGGGGGCAGCTTTTCGGGAAGGCTTCTCATAGCGGTAAACGGCCGCCTTCCAGCCATATCCATGCAGTAGCCAGGTAGGGCGAGGCTCCTGCCGAGCCGCACTGGACAAGGGTTCCACCGCCGTTGGTTCGGGCGGCCACCGGTCACTGAAAAGTGAACTGAGAATGGGGGGTGCCAGAGGTCGGTAGCTCCAGCCCAGCCAGGCTACGCAGGAGCGTCGCCCTACCCTGGCTACTGCATGGATACGGCTAAGAATGCCGGGGAGTGAAGATGGAGACAGGCGCGACGCCTGTCCTACGCCGCCGGCGTGGTTGCGCGCCGCCTGCGAGCAGGAACATTGGAAGCACAGTGACGCGGGAGCGTGGTCTGACACCGGGCACGGATAGCAAACGAAGGCTTCAGGACTTGTCTGCCCCCGGCTCCTCGGCACCTTTGCGTCTCGGCGGTGAAACTGCATTGCCAGGGCGTGGCTGCGCGGCTTGGACCCGCGACCGGCAAACCGCCAACTCGAGTTCGACTTGCTGCTTTTCCTTCGCCCACTGGGCAAAGCCAGGAGCCTTCTTGGCCAGTTCGCCGAAGATGCGAGCGGCTTCCGAGTAGAAAGGCAGGGCGCTAGCAGGGCGCATCTCAACACCTGAGCAGGTCTGGGCAAGTTTTTTTTGCGGGGAAATGCATGGCTCAGGCGGTGACGGCGTTGGGGCTTTTGCGATGGGCCAGTTGGCGCAGATAGGTCGCCTCGTCGTAGGGCGTGCGGGTCTGCCAGCACTTCCACACCACCCGAATCCACTTGAAGGCCAGCGCCCGTAGGATGACGTGGTGGCGCTTGCCTTTGGCTTTCATGCGCTCGTAAT
>CAINDV010000206.1 GCA_903847485.1 uncultured Verrucomicrobiota bacterium | reverse complement strand
TCAAGACGGGCGGCCATGTGGTTTGCCGGCTTGCGCGTCATGCCACGTTGAGGCGGGGCGAGACGTTGACGCAGAGTTTCGTGGTGGGTGTCGCGCCTGTGGGACAGATGCGGCGGGGATTCCTGCATTACTTGGAACGCGAGCGGGCGCATCCGTATCGTCCGTATCTGCACTACAACTCTTGGTATGACACGGCGTACGATCCCTTCGCTCTAAACGAAACGAATTGCATGGAAGCCATCGAGGTTTGCGGCGAGCGATTTATCAAACCGTATGGCGTGATCATGGACGGCATGGTGTTCGACGATGGCTGGGATAATCCGAAGTCGCTCTGGCAGTTTCACAGCGGTTTTCCGCGCGGCTTCACGCCACTCGCTGAAAAGTGCAGGCAATACAAGACCCGCCTTGGCGTGTGGCTTTCGCCGTTTGGTGGCTACGGCGGGCCCAAGGATCAACGCCTGAAGTTCGGGCGCGAGCAGAGTTACGAGATCAACGACGCGGGCCTTTCGCTGGCCGGGCCGAAATACTACCAGGCGTTCAAGGACGCCTGCGTGGGCATGATTCGCAACTACGGCGTGAACCACTTCAAGTTTGATGGCATTGCCAATGGCGTGTATGCCAGCGGCGGTGGCCAATACATCCTCGACACCGAAGCGATGCGCCGCCTCATGCTTGAACTGCGGCAGGAGGACGCCAGTGTCTATATCAACCTCACCACCGGTTCGTGGCCGTCACCGTTCTGGCTGCGCTACGCGGATTCGCTCTGGCGGCAGGGTGAGGATATGGGCCTGGCCGGCAAGGGCAACCACCAGCAGCAATGGCTCACCTATCGCGACCAGGAAGTCTTTCGCAACGTGGTTCTCAAAGGCCCGCTGTATCCACTCAACTCACTGATGACCCAGGGCGTGGCGTATTCGCGCTTCGGATCAGCGGGCAACAAGACGTTTAACTCCGCCGGATTCAAGGACGACGTGCGCGCCTTCTTCGGCAGCGGGACGGGCTTGCAGGAGCTTTACATCCAGCCGGACAAACTCACCACCAATGACTGGGCGGTGCTAGCCGAGGCGGCAAAGTGGTCACGCGCCAACGCTGACGTGCTGGTGGACACGCACTGGATCGGTGGCGACCCGGCGAAACTCGAAGTCTATGGCTACGCCTCGTGGACGCCGCGCAAAGGCATCGTGATGCTGCGCAATCCGGACGAGCAACCGCGCGAGTTTGACCTGGATGCGGGGACGGTGTTTGAACTCCCCGTGGGCGCGGCCAGGCAATTCACCCTGCACAGTCCGTGGGCGGAGGACGCAGCCAAGCCCGCGTTGTCCGCCCAGGCGGGCCAGCCGCTTCGGCTGGTTCTGAAGCCGTTTGAAGTCGTGATTCTGGAGGCCAAGCCATGATCCGCATTCACGACACCACGCGCACGATTCCGTACTATCAGCCCGAGCCGCTCACGGATTTACCGCTGATCTACCAGCGCGAACACCTGTTCCCATATACCAGCTACGGCGACACAGCGACTATGTCTGTGCCGCGCGCGTTCCGCATGGTGGTACTGGAGAATGACACGCTGCGCGTCGAGGTAGCGCCCGAACTGGGCGGGCGCGTTTACGGTCTGTTTGATAAGCGGATCGGGAAGGAAATCCTGTTCAGCAATCCGGTCGTGAAGCCCGTCCGCATCCTGCCGATCTGGGGGTTCATCTCCGGCGGCATCGAGTTCAACTTCCCCATCGCTCATTCGCCTACCTCCATCGCCGAAGTCGGCTGCCGGACCGGGCAAACCGGCGATTACGGCTTCATCCGCGTCGGCGAACGCGAGGCGCGCACCGGCATGGAATGGGTCGTGGAACTTGGACTGATGGCCGATCAACCGGTGCTGATCCAGCGCAGTGCGTTCCGCAATCGCACCGGCGCCGATCATCCCTGGATGTCTTGGACCATCTGCGCGGTGCGCTCGACGGAAGGCACCGAGTTCGTGCATCCGCCGCATCGCGTGCTGGTGCATGACGATCGCGTGGTAGAGGCGGACTGGCCAGGGGATGGTTTGCAATGGGACCGCAACGCCCAGCAGATGACTGCGCTGTTCTGGAAGCCTGGCAGTGCGCCCCAGTTCGGGGCGTTTCATCACGACCTCGGTTTCGGCCTGATGCACCTGGCTGATCCGGCTCAATTGCCCGGCAAAAAAGTCTGGACTTACGGCTACGGCAAGCATCGTCACTGGGGCCTCGGTTCAACCGAGGGCGACCTGTGCTACTGCGAAATCGAAAGCGGTCCCCTCCTGGACCAGGGAGAGAAACCGCTGTTTCCCCAAAACACCGAGCGCCGCGTCGAGGAATACTGGGTTCCCGTCCATTCGCGCGAAGCCTGCGACAAGGTTCCATGGCCCCAGCTTAACCTCCCGCCGATAAGCGACGCGTGGATGGGCTGGGAACACTCTCCCTGGCAGAGCGAGTGGGAGAAATTCCGCGCTGACGAAGGCCCGCTACCCAGTTCGCTCGTCCCCACCGGTATCAACCTCGAATCTGCTCTATGCCGCGAACTACAGCGGGGCAACACTAACGCTGCTGAAGCGCTGGCACTCTGGCTGACGTTCCACGGACGGCCTGAAGAGGCGTTGGCCTTGGCGGACAACCCTACTCGGTGCCTTTCCCGTCGCTGCGATCAAACCGGGCAGAAATTCATTGCCGAGGGGGAATTGGCACCCCAGCCGGTGGCACTGGCAGACAGTCCGACCGCACACCGTCTAGCGGGGCTAATCCTCTGGAAAGCGCTCCATCAACCCATGGACGCGATCCCGCGCCTTGAAGCGGGTCCGCTGCATGACCCCATCGCGGTGGTTGAGTTGGACGAGTTGTATGCGGAGTTGGGCTTCACCGCCAAGCGCGTGGCCTTGCTGGCACGGGCACCACACCACCGGTTGGTGGTCGAACGCAAGGCAGCCTTGGCGCTAACCACCGGCGACCCTGCCGAAACCATCCGTCTTCTCACCGATACTGCCTGGCCACGTGAACACCAACGCTACGTGCGGACCGAGTTGTGGAAGAAGGCCATGTCCGCGTCCGGCCAGACTGACCCCGAGGTTCCCGCGTTTTTGAACGAGGACAACCTGGCCCGTTTCGGAGCTTACTGGTCTGACTAATCCCCCCCCATGAAACTCCAAGTCATTTATTGGCTGATTGTCGCCGGCACGCTGATCATCTGCTTCGTTCCCGCGCTCTTCTTCGGCGAGCGCGCGGGCAAGAGCACCTCGGAATTCTTCGTCTCTGGCCGCTCGGTGCCGTGGTGGCTCGCGGGGCTCTCGATGGTGGCCACCACCTTCAGCAGCGACACGCCCAACCTGGTGACGGACATCGTGCGGCACCAAGGCGTGGCAGGGAATTGGTGTTGGTGGGCCTTCGTGCTGACAGGCGTGGCGACGGTGTTCTTCTATGCGCGGCTCTGGCATCGCTCGGAGGTGATGACCGACCTGGAGTTCTACGAGATTCGCTATTCGGGCATAAAGGGTCAGTCCTGAATGGCCCTTGTTAACAAAGGTCGGTCCAATCCTGGCTGAGCCGTTGCAGGCAGAGCTTCATGCCGCGGCTGGCGAAGTTGGGCGCCTGCCAGCCGTCCAGGATCAGGAACCGGCTGTGGTTGGCCACCAGGGGCAGCCGGCGTTTCTTTTGTGGGGCGCTCCAGCCGATCCAAGCTTCACGCAGTTTCAAGCGGTAGGCCCCGGGCGCTCCAAGCCAGCAGGCTGACCCACTGGCCCTGATATTCGGCCACCTAGCCGACCTGCTCGCCGACGAGGTCGGCGCTCTGGAGGTAGTGTTGCTCGATCAGCAACTGATCGAAGCGGACGCGCTCGTCTGGCCGCAGGAGGCGGACTTGCACGCCGTCGAGCAGGCGTTGGTCTGCGTCGGTGAGGACTGGTCGGAGGTTCGTTTTCACGCTGGGGAAGGTAGAAAGAGTACGGGTAGAAATTCATTACTATCTTCAAGCCCCCTGTTTTCACCGCGATTCCCGAGTTCGTGAATCAGACATAACCCCTTTACGGCGTGCTGTGACTAGGAGAATCCGGCATCGTCTGGGCGTGCGGACCGGCCGACCGGCGATGGCCTTGCGCCGTGAACCCGCGAGCCTTACGACGACGCGAACCCACGGCTTGTCCACGAGAACGTCCGCACCGATCGGGATGCCTCCTTGGGCCATGCCCGGTGGCACCAGCCTCGTGCCGGTCCAGCGACGGGCCTGCCTCGCTCTGGCTCTGGCCAGCCGATTTTGGGTTGGAAAGCCTGCTGGCGTGGAAAACGGGAGCAGCCAAGCCGGCCCGGCGCAACACTCTAAAGAAACCTTGCCTGCGGCTGACATAGGCGTAGAGTCACCGCGAGCGAGCGCGACGGAAAAGCGTTTTCCCTGAACCGTGGAGCAACAAGAGTCAATCAGGCAGTCAGTGTCCCAGCGCGGGCCTTCACCGGCCCGCACAGGGAATCCATGCTTCCGCCACACTCAAGCTCGCCGCGCCCTTGTTTCCGCCAATAACGCAACTTGAAAATAATCCTATGAATACATCCACCACCGTTCGCCGCCTGTCGGCGATTATCCTGTCGGCCTCCCTCGTCGCGACCGCCTTCGCTGGCTTGCGCGATGTTTCCACTCCGGGATGGCAGACCAAGACCAACGGCGGCCTGGCCGCGCTCAAGGCCCAGGGCGTCACACAGGTAGCCCCGACTGCCAGCGGAGGCGCAAAGATGGACGCCGTCACGAATTACGTCCCAGGAGAGATCGTCGTCAAACTCCGGAAGAACTCCCAGGCGGCGACCGCGCTGGAGAGCGCGGCCAACCAAGGTAAGACGGCCGCTGTGGCCTTGGGCGGAACGAACGAACTAAGCGTTCTGCTGCAGAAGCACGGTGCCACGCCGAAAGGCACCGTCTTCAGCCGGGCCAAGCGCGACCCTGGCGGTGCCAGCCTCCGGGCCAAAACCGTGCAGGAGACCCAGCGCGACGGGCTGTTCCGGTGGCACCGCCTGCAAATCCCGAAAGACGCCGACATGAAGCAGGTGCTGGCCGATTTCAAGGCCAACCCGGCGGTGGAGTATGCCGAGCCGGTCTTTGAATACCGGCTGGCCGGAGAGGTGCCCAATGCCACCACCGACCCCAAGATGGGTGCCCAGTGGCATCTCGCCAAGATCAAGGCTCAGCAAGCCTGGAGGTTCCTCGAGACAAACGGGATTCCATTGGGCGGCGAACGAGACGTGGTCGTGGCTGTGATTGACTCGGGGGTGGACTACAATCATGAAGATCTCGTTGGCAACATGTGGACGAATCCGCGCGAAATTGCCGGCAACGGGATTGACGATGATGGCAACGGCTTTGTGGACGACATTCACGGCTGTAGCGTGGTGTCTGACGCACGCAGCCATAGCGGCGATCCCATTGACCTGAATGGCCACGGCACCCATGTGGCCGGCATCATCGCCGCCACGGCTTACAACGGAAAAGGTGGGGTGGGTGTGGCGTTCAACGTGCAGATCATGGCCATCCGTGCAGGGCAGTCTTCAGGGATCCTAACCACGACGGATATTTCCGAAGGCATTCTCTACGCCGTGGACAACGGGGCGGAGGTCATCAACATGAGCTTCGGTGGTCCCCAAAGATCACAAATAATGGAAGAAGCACTGCAAGTGGCACTCAACCAAGCCGTGCTGGTGGCAGCGGCGGGCAACGGTATAAACGGGATAGGCGTGAGTAAGCAAAAATTGCCGTTCTATCCAGCGGCGCTTCCGTATGTGCTTGGGGTGATGTCCTCCACGATCGACGACAAATATGCTCTTAGCTCAAACACAGGGTATGATCTTGCGGCTCCCGGCGAGGGAATTCTAAGCACATGGCCGGGGAACCGATATAGCACCTTGTCTGGCACTTCCATGGCTGCGCCAGTCGCATCCGGGCTTGCCGCCCTGATTCGGTCATTCTGGTCGCAACGAGAACTCTATTCCTCCCGATTCGTGATGGGACAAGTGGCGGACTGCGCGAAAATCATGGTCGGCTCACCGCCAGGTACACCGCCCGTCGTGAACGCCTTTTCGGCGGTCACGGAACGGGCGGCCCCCGGCGTTGTGTTGTTGGAGAATTGGCTGCTGGATGGCAAGGCCATCAGTGCGCGCAACGATGCCGACGGGCGGGTTGACTCGGGCGAAACCATAAACCTGGGAATCGTGGTGCAAAACCGATCAGGCTTAGCCAGCAACATGGTGGCAACGCTGGCAGCGCCTAGCGATCCCTACGTCACCTTCCTGACGAATACCGTGCAGTTTGGCAACATCGGTTCGATGTCCACGATGGACAATGGGTTCATCAAAACCACCGATGGCGTCATCACCGGTGTGGAACGCCCCTTTGTGTTTCAAGTTGTCAGCAATTGTCCCAACGATCACGTTATTGCTTTTGAGATCACCTTCACCTACCGGGATGGATGGAATCCGGAAAACACCCATGTGTTCACCCCAAGAGCAAATTTCGATTACGTTGTGCAGCGGGGTAAGAATGTCCCCGGGGTCATCAGCACCAACATGGTGCTGGCGGCGGATGATTTCTGGTTGGTCGCCAGCCCCGTACTAATCGAGCCGGGCGTGACCCTCACGATCGGCCCCGGGACGCAGGTCCAATGGGGCGGAGTCAGCGACGACCCCTACAATCCGGGACCGCAGAATGGAAATATAATTGTGCGGGGGAACCTGCGGGTCGAGGGAACCAGTGACCAGCCAGTGTCCTTTTTCCCTTCCTACCTGGTTGCTGGGCAACTTGTGACGATTGCGGTTGAGGGGGGAACTGCCGACTTGGCCTTTGTCAAAGTTCGCAATCCCAGTTTGACCGGCTTCCGCAACATTGACCACGGTGATTTCGAATGGGATTTTGGAGCAACCACGATAACTGCCCAATCAATCAATAACAGCATGTTCCACAAGTTTCGTGGTGGTGGTTCTCTTTCGGCCAAATCCTTTGACAGTTGCCTTTTCGATGCGGGTTGGATAGGCCCCAGTTTCTCACCCTATTGGCATGCTAACCCATACCTTACGCCCAGAATCCACAATTGCACCTTCCTCCAAGACAACGAAAACGATCGCATGTTGACGGCCTACGCCATGCCAACTACTGGCAAGAACGCGCTTGGGCAGATCAGCTTGGTTTCGTACATGGGCTCTGCCGAGTTACGTGGCATATCGAACCCTGTAACGCGAAGCAACCATACATACGCCACCATGCCGGCTGAAATCGCCAACCTCCAGCAAGCGGAACTTGTTGCCCAGTTCTTCGGGGGGCATGTCGCGAGTATTTCTGACGCGGAAGAGCAAGCCTTCTTGGAAAACTATGTTCAGTTGCCGCGCGCTCTCGGATCTGTCTGGGCAGCGGGCATCTTCCTCATTGGGCTGACTGATGCAGGTCACCCCGGTGACTATCGCTGGCTGGATGGCTCGGCTTTGAACTACACGAACTGGGGCTCTAACAACCCTGTCGTAATGCTCCCATACCTTGAGAACGTCGTGGCTTTCTGCGCGTTCTCGCCGAATCAAGCTATCGAGTGGGTTGGAACCTGGAGAAACATGGAGGCCATGCGTGCCGGCCGATCAGGCTGGGAAGTTGGGACATACGGGGGTGGCCCCTTGTTCATCCTCAAGCTCCCGGGAGTCTGGACCGAGGCCCAGCTAAACGCACCGGTGACCAGCGGCGAGTTGCTCAGTTTCGTTCGACCTCGGCTGCGTGGTCCCATGCTCTACAATGCTTTCCTGAGCAAGTACTGGGACCCGAATGTTAGCCGCTGGATGCGAATCAGGACTTATAACACGGAGGGGATCCGGACCTATGCAGCGATGCACGACAACTATTGGGGCACCGCAAGCACCGCGTTGATTGACCCTGCTATCCTGGACTACAACGACGACTTCGTCAGTTCGACCCTTGACTATCAGCCTCCGCCAACCAACGGCTTTACCACCACCTACCCGTTCGTGGAAAGGGTGTTAATGAACGGTGTTTCGGCGGAAACCCAGCCGCAGTTGAGCGCGGGGCAGACCGAGTTCACGGTCACCTTCAATCGTGACATGAACACCAACATCGAGCCGTTTGTCACCTTTGGTCCCATCCCGCCGCACACCGACTTCTCGGTGACGGCGCGGGATGCCGACTTCCATCCGATGACCAACGGATGGCTGAATGCGCGAACCTGGCAGGGGGCAGCGCAGCTCTCGCAGTTCACCGGCGAAGGCTACCAAATGATGCGGATTTCCGGTGCCGTGGCGGCCGATGATCCTTGGCTGGTTTCCGGCTACGACGTGGGCCGCTTCCGCTTTAGCGTCAAGACAATGGGGGTCCTATCCATGACGCTGCAAGCCATCGGTCAAGAAGGCGCGATTCAACTCACCTGGCAACAGAACGACTACGACCTGCTGGCCGGCTACAATATTTATCGCGCCGACAGCACCAATGGCCCGTGGACGCGGCTCAACGACATAGTCATTCCGCCGGGCAGCGAGAGTTTCTCCGACACCAATGTCCCGCCAGCGGTACCCAAGTTCTACATGTTCAAAGTAGTGACGACGGACATGAGGGAGTCCGAACCCTCCAATCTGGCAGTGGCTTCGGCCTTGGACACCATCGCACCGGTGTTAACGCATACGGCGGTCACGAGCGCGTTGCCGACACGCGGCCTGCGGATTTCGGCGACCGCGACGGACAATCTCCGGATAACGAGCGTCACCTTGTTTTACCGGCTCTCCGGCAGCGGCTCCAACTACACGAGCATGGCTATGGTCAATGTGGCCGGCAATGATTGGTCCGCGACGATCCCCGGCTCGGCCGCCCAGTCACCCGGCGTGGATTACTACCTCACCGCCACCGATGGCATCAGCGAGGTATTCAGCGGCACGCCGCTGCTGCCGCATGTCGTGCTGGTGAGCAACGTGCCCACGCTGGGTTCCGTTACCCCGAACCACGGTCCCAGCACCGGCGGCACCGCCGTCACGCTGAGCGGCACGTTGTTTGAGCCGGGCGTAAGCGTGCTCTTCGGGGGAGTGCTGGCGAGCAACGTCACGCTTACCAGCGCGAACCAGTTGACCTGCCTAACACCACCGCACTTCCCCGCCTTGGTGGACGTGACGATAGCCAACACCAACGGCACCCAAAGCACGCTGTTGAGTGCCTTCCAGTATGAGCAAACCGGCGTGATCGTCTCCCTGCCCGTCACCAACGGCAATTACGGCACCCAAGTGGAACTTGGCTTGTCCGTCGCCGGCGTCGTGGGGTTGCGCGCGGGGGATGTGACCATCACCTTTGATCCCACCGTGTTGTCCGCCGTGGATGCTCGCGTGGGGCCGCTGGCGGCGGGTTGGGCCTTGTCCGCCAATCTCAACACTCCCGGTCGCGCCGTCTTGTCGCTGGCGAACGCCAGCAGCGTCACGGGCAGCGGTTCGCTGGTGCTGTTGCGTTTCGACATCGTCAAAGCGCCGCCGGCTTCGACGGCGCTGACCATGGAGAGTGTGTCGTTGAACGACGGTGCGATGACGGCCACCCGCAGTCATGGCTCACTGACCGTGAATGGCTTTTTCGCGCTGGGCGGGACGATTCGTTATTTCGGCGGCGGCCAGGTGGTGCCGGGCGCGTCCCTCGCGCTGGTCGGAGCGGGAGTATTCCAGACCAGTTCCGATACCAATGGCGGGTTCTCCATCACGAATGTCCCGACTGGCAGCTACGTGCTCACCCCCACGAAGACGAACCAGGTGGCGGAGATCACCGGTTATGATGCGGCGCTGGTGCTGCAAGCGGCCGCGGGGCTGGTGACTCTCTCACCCAGCCAGGTTCTTGCCGCCGATGTGAACCGGAACGGATCGGTCTCGGCCATGGATGCCTCCTACATCCTAGAGAAGGCCGTCGGTCTGATCGAAGGCTCGTTCCCCGGCGCTGGACGGCTGTGGGACTTCACGCCAGCGCAGCGCAGCTACAGTCTGCTGAACAGTGACCAGAGTGGTCAGGACTTCACCGCTGTTCTCATTGGCGACGTGTCCGGCAACTGGACGCCGCCGGTTGGCGCAGGCGCACCGACTGGGGGAAGAGTTTCCAAGGGCGGCGATGACCCGCCAAACTCCGTCGTGATAGGAATGGATAACGGGCCTCTGAACGGCACTGTCGGCGAGAGAAATGCCAGGGTATTGCTGAAGGCGACTGAAGCTTCGGTGTACGGGATAGACTTGGTCTTAAGCTACGCTCCAACTAATCGCACCGTCGCCGAAGTGCGTCGCGGGGGGTTGGCCGGAGAGATGGCTCTGGCGGCTAACACGAATCAAGCTGGTGTGGTGCGCACCTCGCTGGCCGGGGCCGCTCCCCTGTCGGGTAGTGGGTCGTTGCTCGTGGTGTCATTTGCTGGTAACGAGCCGGTGACGTGGCACCTTGACCAGGCCCGCATCAACGAGGGCCAAGTCTCGGTCATCCTGGATACCGTGCTGGCTGCTTTCGACACCGACGGCGACGGACTGATTGACGAAGATGAGATCGCCGTGTTTCACACGGACCCCATTCGCCGCGACACCGACGGTGACGGAATGACTGACGGGGCCGAGGTGCGCGCCGGGACTGATCCTCTGAACAAGGCAGACGTGTTTGCGGTGGTGCAGGCCGACTCCGCCGGAGGGCTTACTCGGGTGGTGTGGACAGTGAAGGCAAACAAGACCTACCAAGTCCTGAAGAGCCTTGATCTGCGATCGTGGACGGACGCTCCAAACGGTGTAGGTTCCGAGCAGCAAAGCCGGCGGACTGCGGTAGCGAACGGCCTGCTGGAGTACGCCGAACTGGAGCCGGCGAACAGTGGAGGCGGGCGGACGTTCTATCGCGTGAAGTTAGTGGAGTGAGCTTCGCTCTCGGAATCGTCGGGAAATCACGCCAAGCAAGACCTGATTGACCCTCTGTCCCCCCCCATCTCGACGGCGAAGCCCGGCCGTGGCGGGGAGGCACAGAATGGCAGTTAGGAACAAACATCTCGGATGAACCGGATCTCCTGCGCCAGGCGGCGGCCACGGGGTTTGACCTGCTCATCATCTGCGACCAGAACCTGCGCCATCAGCAGAACCTCACGGAGCGGCGGTTCGGCATTCTCGAACTGTGGACGAATCATCGCCCGACTTTGGAGCAACACTGGCCGCTTCACCGGCCACCTGCGGAGGCACCAATTCTTAAATCCCATCGCGCTCCTGGCTTGCCGTCGCGGCGCGTCTGCGCCAGACTCGCCGCGTATCACACCATGAACACTGAACCTGAGAACGTCGGCTTTTTCGTTTGGGGCCTCGACAAAGCGGCCTATGGCCCCGTCGAATTGCCCACGCTAGTCGCTTGGATAAAAGATGGCCGTGTCTTTCCCGACACCTGGCTGTTCGACGAGCGGATCAGTCGTTGGCAGATCGCCTCTTCATTCGTCGAGCTTCAGCCGGTGTTTAAGCCCAGAGCTGCGGGCACACCGCCGCCGGCCGCCGCGCCGGCGCTGACGGTGGTCACCCCCGGCGCGCTGCGGCGCGTGAAGATTCTCGGCTCCTTTGGCGAGCAGCAACTGGAGCGCTTCGCCGGGTTCATGGTGGCCGAGAAGATCCGCCAGTGGTCGCTGGTGGTGAAACAGGGAGACATGAGCGACGCGATGTATCTCATCCTGGACGGAGAGTTGCGGGTGCGCATCTCGGTGGGCGGCGCGGAGAAGATTCTCACCACGCTGACGGTCGGGGATTTCTTCGGGGACATCGCACTATTCGACCGGGGGCCGCGTTCGGCCGATGTGGTGGCCAATGTGGACAGCCTGGTGTTGAAGGTGTCCGCGGCCGCGTTCGACCGGTTGTGCAAGGAGGCGCCGGAACTGGCCACGCCGTTCCTGCTGGCGGTGGGCAAGACGTTGACGGCGCGCATCCGGGCCGACAACAAGCGCTACCACGACACGCTGTATTTCAACCAGGCCGCGGGGCGCTGAGGCGTTTCCGTGCCGTTGTGGTGCAAGGTGCGCATAGCCGCACAGGTAGGACAGGCGTCGCGCCTGTCTCTAACTTTTCAGAGGCTTAAGTTCCGGCCCGATGTTCCCCCTACTCAACCAAGGTTACTCGACGGTGGACAAGGCCTTGAAACTAGAGACAGGCGCGACGCCTGTCCTACGGCATTGCT
>CAINDV010000205.1 GCA_903847485.1 uncultured Verrucomicrobiota bacterium | reverse complement strand
GGTGCAAAGGGCATGGCTGGTACCGAACGTCTGACCGGCGCACTTGGGGACGAGGCGCAGCGCCGCTCCCTCTCGAGCGAGCACCCACCGACTGGAAAGCCGGATGCGGGAGAACCGCCTGTCCGGTTTGGAGGGAGGGGGGGCGGCCTTGTCCGCTCTCCCTACCCCTATCGGCGGCGCTCGGCTGAGCGACTGCTACGGGGCGGCGCGCGGCCATCCGGGCCGCTTTGGATGTGGAAGAACTGAGTGGTTGAGCGGAGGTAACGCGGTGCGCAATGGCTTAGCGCAGAGCGGGCCGGAGGCCGGCGCGCCGGGCGCTTCGCTCACTCGCCACGACGGCTCCGGGCGGCTCCGATGGACAGCCGAACGAAATCCGCAGCGGAGCGCCGGTTTGTAACCGGCTGGGCTGAGGCCGCGGCGCGGAAAGCCGGTTGAAAACCGGCGCTCCGGCGGCCGGGGCGGCACCCCCCAGACCTCCGCTCTTTTCCGCCGACGCGTCGCGTTGCTGCTTCAAGAGGGTAAGAGGGTAAAAGAGCAGAAACTAGAGCCCCCTCACACACCGAAAGCCAACAATGCTGTAGGCGCCGACATGGGGGTTGTAATTGCGATCGGCGCAACTCGCGCTCCAGGCGAGGTATTGCCAGTTGCCACCGCGCACAACACGTGAGATAAAAGATCCGCTCGGTCCACGCGGGTCAGTAGCCTGCGAGGCGCTGTATGTCCCATAGCAATCCCAACACCACTGATACACGTTGCCAGCCATGTCATAGAGGCCATAACCGTTCGGCGCAAAGTAATCCACCGGACTGGTGTAGGGATAAGTTCCCGTGGCAAACGCCGGGTGGTAGCCACTCGTGGGATTGACGTCGTAGGCAGAGTAGCCACCCGCCGACAAGGGGTAAGCATTGTAGTTCGCATTGGTCCAGGAAATGGTGTTGCCCCACGGAAACCGCCGCCCGCTGGTCCCGCCCCGCGCCGCCTTCTCCCACTCGGCTTCCGTCGGCAGCCGGTAGCCCACATTCCACTTCACCCAGTCATTCTGCACGTCGATCCTTTCGGTGCGATAGGGCGTGATCTGCGCCGCACTCGTGTAATAAGCCGGCACCAGGCCGGCCTTCTCACTTCGCGCATTGCACCACTTCACGCAGTCGCACCAACTCACCATCTGCACAGGATGGTTCGTAGCTTTGCCGTCACCGGCTTGGTCAAAGTCGTAGCCGTTGGTGAGCGCCCACCGGTAAACCTCATCCCACAGCGCCTTCGTCACGGGATACTTGTCCATGTAGAACGCCGAGACATAGACGGAGTGGAGCGGAAGTCCGGTAGAGCCGGCTTCGGAAAAGGTGTCCCCCATTGTGAAGCTCCCGGCGGGAATGCGCGCCATGCCGGGGACGGGATCTGGCCGCGCCTGATAGAACCGGCTCGCCGCCTGGGTGGCCGCCAGGTCGAACCAGACCACCCCGTTGCTGCTCGTCACAAAGGCGATCCGGTCTGTCCACGGATTCGTTCCGCCCAGCGCCGCACTGGATTGCAACACCACGTTCGCCGGTGGGGCTTGGCGCACCGCCACCCGCGGCACCTGATACTCTGTCAGCTTGGTCAACCGCGGCGGCGCGGTGAATACCACGTTCGGACTGCTGTAGCCATACCCCGTGTTGTTGACCGTCACCTGCGTCACCACGCCGTTGCTGATGGTCGCCGTCGCCGTCGCCCCACTGCCGATGCCCACGAAGGTGACGCTGGGCGGACTGAGATAGCCTTCGCCCCCATTGGTCACCGTCACGCTGATCACAAATCCGTTAAGCACCACCACCGTCCCCGCCGCCGTTCGTGGATTCGGCGAGGGATTCGGAGGCACCGCGACGGCCTGATACCGCCGCTGGCCGGGGCGGGCCATCGGGTCGCCCCAGGTAAAGGCGTCCGCGCTCAGCACGACGTTGGTGATGACGACCCAGGTGGTAGGCGTGGTGGCTTCCGCGTAGCTCACCCGGGCGGTGGAACCTGGTTCGCCGTCCACCACCAACATCGGCGCCAACTGGATCGCCAGCGTCGGCGCGTTCGGCGTCGGTGGTGGCGGATCGATGACGACGCTGGGGGTGCTGATGTAGCCGCTGCCGGTCGTGAGCACGGTGACGCTGCTGACCGCGCCGTGCGTCACGGTGGCCTCGGCGGTCGCGCCACTACCGCCACCGCCGGTGATCGTGACCGTAGGCGGAACGTAGTAGCCCGCGCCGCCGTCCGTCACCGTGATGTCCACCACGAAACCACTCATGACCGTGGCGGAGGCGGTGGCCGTCCGCTGGGCCTGGGCGGCGAGGGTGAAGCCGGCCAGCAGCGCCAGCGCCAGCCAGTGTCCGATGGCGGCGAACGGCGGTGCCAGCCGACACGCTTCTGCCTTCGAGCGAGAGACGACGGCGTTGTGACTGCTTGCAGGAACGCTAGTTCTCATAATTTTGATTTAGTTTCATCGGGCGAACCGCCGCGACGTGAGCAAGCCTGCGGCTCCGGGCCAAAGCGGGCAAGCCCAGATGTTGCCGGCCTTTGGGGCGGTCCATCCACAGGTTGTCGGTGCAACCGTTAATCAGAACCGCAAGTAGCACCGCCAACCTGGGGGGGATGCACTGCCTTGACTTGGCTGGCGCTGGCAATAGCCTCTGCGCATGGCGAATTCCGCAAAACCGCGCAAGAAACGCTTGGCTCTGCTTTTGGGCGTCGGATTAGATTTCGACGGCCACAAGCGCGTCACCACCGGTCCTAACTTCGCCCTCATCGGCGGCTCCAAGGACACGCATGCATACATGACCGAGAAGGCCGTGAAGATCAACGAGAAGCTCAAGCAGGCCGGCAAGTGCCTGGCGACGGTGTCGCATGAGCAGCTTGATGAAATCGCGCAGTCCGTCGGGCTGAAGCGCGCCGAACCGCCGGCGAACTAGCCTTGGAGCCTGCCTTGACTCCGCTGCGCCGGCTGCTTACGGTGACGCCTCGCAGTTCTCCCAATTGACGCTATGCCTGCTGAAATCAGCCCTTACTACACGATGATCGTATTGATCGTCGCGGCGGTGGCGCTCGCCTGCGGCCCGCTGGCGCTGGCGTGGTTGTGGGCGTGGTGGAAGTCGCCGAAGAAGCCCGGTCCGATGAAGAACTCGACTTACGAGTGCGGCCTGGAATCGAAGGGAGACGCGTGGATTCACTTCCGGCCGGAGTATTACCTCTATGGCATCGTATTCCTGGTCTTCGACGTGGAGACGCTGTTTCTGCTGCCCTTCGCGGTGTCCTTCACCGGGCTGTCAGTGGGGGCGTTTGTGGCGATGCTGGTGTTCCTGTTTCTGCTGGTCGAAGGCTTGGTCTGGGCCTGGGCCAAGGGTGTGTTGACTTGGAAGTGAGAGCTTGCTGACTGAACTTCTGACATGGACGAAACCCTGCGCAGCGAATTGAGGAAGGCCGGCGTGTTCACCACAACGCTGGAGGAGCTTTACAACTGGGGTCGCAAGAACTCGATCTGGCCGTTCGGCTTCGGGCTGGCGTGTTGCGCCATCGAGATGATCGCCGCTTCGATGGCGAGGTGGGATTTGTCCCGCTTCGGCGCGGAGGTTTTTCGGCCTTCGCCCCGGCAGGCGGACTTGATGATCGTCGCCGGCACGGTGACGAAGAAGATGGCGCCGCAGGTGGTGCGGCTCTACAACCAGATGCCCGAGCCGAAATACGTGATCGCGATGGGTGCCTGCGCCATCTCTGGTGGGCCGTTCAAGCAAGGCTACAACGTGCTCAAGGGCGTGGACCGTTACATTCCGGTGGACGTTCACATCCCTGGTTGCCCGCCGCGCCCGGAGGCGCTGCTGCATGGGTTCATGACGTTGCAGCGGCAGATCGCCGCGCAGCCGCTGACTGGGCCGAACCGTCCGCGGCACTTGAAGGCTGAAGCGCCGAGCGAGTTTCCGATCCCGGAGTTTGGCGCGCATGACTTGGTGCCACCGAGCAACCCGGCTTTGTGGACCGCGCCCAAGCTGGCGAAAAAGGACTAGGCTGTGGAAACCCTGGAGCAAATCAAGTCTCGCCTGGAAGCCGCCATTCCCGGCGCGAAGCTGACCATCGTCGCGAACCATTCGCCTTGCGCCCAGCATTCGCTGCTCGTGGACGCTGAGCACGGGCTGGCGGTGGCGAAGTTCATTCGCGACGACCCGCAGCTTCGCCTGGACTATGCTTCCAACGTGACTGGCGTGGATTGGCCCGACACCGTGGTGAAAACGGCCATCAAGAAACAGGTGGAAGTCAACGGGGTGACGAAGGAAATCGAGGAAACCATCGAGAGCCTGCGCTCCGGCTACCTGGAAGCGGTTTACCATCTTTACTCGATGGAGTTGAAGCACGGTCCGCTCATCCTCCGCCTGCACACGAAATACCGGACGGATCAGAATCATCTGCCGTCGCTCACGCCCGTCTGGCGCGGCGCGGAGTTGCAGGAGCGCGAGGCTTACGATCTTTTCGGGATCATCTTCGACGGCCACCCGGACCTGCGGCGCATCCTGATGTGGGACGAGTTCGAGGATTTCCCGATGCGCAAAGACTACGTCGAACCAGACGACTACGATTACGAGCCGACGCCGCACGACGAAGTGCTGGAGCGGGTGAAGGCGCGCCAGGGCGCGGAGGCGAAGGTATGAGCGAGGTGGCGCTGGAGGAACCGGCGGCAGGCTATCGTGTTGACGCACCGCCAAGCGAGTTCGCTCCGCTCATTGACGAGCTTTACCGGGAAGAAGTCCTGGATGCACGCCGGATGCCGTTGGAGCAAAAACTCATTTTGGGCGAACGCCTCTTCCGGTGGGCGTGCGCAGTCACGCTCGCAGGTATTCGCAGTCAGAATCCGGAAGCCGACGAGCCGGAGTGCCAGCGCATATTGCGGGAGCGGATTGAGCTGGGGAAGAGGATGGGAACTCTGTGACGACGATTGACGACGTGACGTTGCGCGTGATAGACGCCCTTAATGCCAGTGGCGTCGCCTACATGCTCGTCGGGTCGTTCTCCACCAATGTTTACGGAATTCCGCGCTCAACGAAAGATGCCGACTTCGTGCTGCAACTGCAGGGCGACATCCCGTCTGGCTTCTACGAGAAACTCGGACAAGACTTCGAGATAGACCCGCAACTCCGGTTCGAGACGAACACGGGGACGCTCAAGCAGGAGATGCGGTTTGCCGGTACGCCTTTCACGGTCGAGTTGTTCCGGTTGTCCAGCGATGCCTTTGACCAAGAGCGCTTCCGGCGACGGCGCACGGTGGAGCTTTTCGGTCGCGAGACCTTTGTGCCCGCCGCCGAGGATGTCGTGATAATGAAGTTGCGCTGGTTCCGGGAAAAGGATCGGCCCGACATCAAGAACGTGCTCACCGTCCAGCGCGGCAACCTCGACTGGACCCACATTGAACGCTGGTGCCGCGAGCACGGCACGCTGGCGAGGCTGGAGGCGATTCGCCAAACCGTCCCGGAGATTTGAATATGACGCTGGCCACAGCAAACCCATCCCCTGCTAATTTCCGTTCCCTCCCTGGAGCCCGTCCTGACGGCGGCAGCGACCTGCTTGAAATCTCCATGGGCCCACAGCACCCGTCCACCCACGGCGTGTTCCGCATGGACGTGGTGGTGGACGGCGAGCGCATCGTCAAGCTCAAGCCCGTCTTCGGCTACCTGCACCGCAACCACGAGAAGATCGCCGAGAACGTCAGCTACCTCGGCTCGATGCCCTACACGGACCGGTTGGATTACTTCTGCTCGATGACGAACAACTGGGCCTACGCCCTCGCCGTCGAGAAGTTGGCCGGCCTCCAGGCGCCAGAGCGTGCCGAGTATCTGCGCGTCATCCTCGCCGAGATGACCCGCCTCCAGAACCACGCCAGCCTCTGCGGCTTCATGCTGCAGGACATGGGCGCGATGGGCACGCCGCTCATGTATGCCTTCCGCGAACGGGAGAAGATCCTCGACCTTTTCGAGGCCATCAGCGGCGCGCGGATGATGTGCAACTTCATGCGCTTCGGCGGCTGCCGTTGCGACGCGCCTGACGGTTGGCTGGAGCAAACGGCAAAAGTGGTGGATGCGTTTCCCTCTTTCCTGGATGAATTCGAGACGCTGCTCAACGAGAACGAAATCCTCCAAGCCCGCACCCAAGGCGTTGGCGTGCTGCCCCGCGAACTGGCCATCAGCGCTGGCATCACCGGCCCGATGCTGCGCGCCTCCGGTGTGGACTACGACATCCGCAAAGTGGACCACTACGGCATCTACGACCGTTTCAACTTCCGTGTCCCGCTCGGCGAACACGGAGACGTCTATGACCGTTTCATGATGCGCGTCCTGGAGATGCGCGAGTCGGTGGAAATCCTGAAGCAGGCGCTCAAATCCGTCCCCGCCGGACCGATCATGGACCCGAAGGCCAAGCTACGCGGCTTTCGTCCCAAGCCCGGCGAGGCCTATGGCCGCATCGAAGCGCCGAAGGGTGAACTGGGTTTCTACGTCATCAGCGACGGCTCACCGAACCCCTACCGCTACCGCATCCGCCCGCCCAGTTTCATCAACCTCACCATCCTCGAAGACATGTGCCGCGGCCACATCATTGCCGACGCCGTGATCATCTTGGGCAGTGTGGACATCGTACTAGGCGAAGTGGACCGATAAGGCACTGGATCGTGCGTTACCCAGCGACCAGCAAAGCAGCCAAGGCATCCAGGCCACCGTCATTAAGCGGTTCAAAAAAGGCCTCGTCAGCAGAATCTGTGGGTGAAATGGGGACCGGTAGGCTTGACCGATAATTGACTGACGCTGTCGTGGTGCGATCAAAACTGGAATAATCACAGGTCAGCCGAGGTTTTACTTGCGGCACGCGACCACCGGCCCGCAAAGTCCCCACGCTTCAGCGGAGGATAGGGCTCTGCGGGGACGCAACCTGAGCGCCGTTGGAAGCCTGCTAAACGGCCAGTCGGGCGGCCACACGGCGGCCCGGCTAGCCCTGGCCGGGAGCAGTTTCAAAGCG
>CAINDV010000204.1 GCA_903847485.1 uncultured Verrucomicrobiota bacterium | reverse complement strand
TGCGCAGCGCTGATGGCGCGAGCTTTTCGGTGAGCGGCGGCAGTGTGCTGAGTCTGCCGGGGGTGAGCAGTTATCGGGCGACGTGCGGGCAGGTGTGGCAGGCCAGCGGGACAGCAAGCGTCCTGTCGTTGCCGGGTTTGACCAATGCCGTGGGCAGCGGCTGCTACTGGTCTCCTTGGAGCGTGAAGGCGGTGGCGGGCGGACAAGTGCTGTTGACCAACCTGACCGGCTTGGACGGCTACACCTCGGTCCTGGCCGACGGCGGCAACAGTGTAGTAAATCTGTCGTCACTGGCGGACTTGCGAAGTCCAACTGCCACCACGCTACAAGAGAACAACGGCGGCCGAATTCTCCTCCCCCCGCCCGTGGACCTCGTCCTCACGGAATTGGGATCGCCTGCCACAGCTTTGGCCGGGCAGCCGATTCAGATTTCTTGGACGGTGCGGAACCAGGGGGTTAATCCGGCCAGTGGGGCGCGGGCGGATGGGGTTTGGTTGTCCACGGATCGGGTGGTGGGCGGGGATACGTTCCTGGGGCATTTCCCGGCCAGCACGGCGTTGGCGGCGGGGCAGGAGCAGGCGGTTACCAATACGGTTATTCTGCCGCCGGGGTTGAACGGCAGCTATTACTTCATCGTGATGGCGGACAGTCAATACCAGTTCTATGAGGCGGCAGCGGAGACGAACAACACGTTCATCGCCACCAATGCCATCGTGGTGTCGGCGCCGGATCTCGCGATTGTCGGCAGCCTAGTGGGGACGAACAGTTCGGCGAAGTTTGGCGACAAGGTCTGGCTGTCGTGGGTGGTGAAGAATGTCGGTTCGGTGCCGGCCAGCGGGTGGTGGCGGGACCGGGTGTATCTTTCGTCGGGCGGAAGCGTGGCGGCGGATTCGGTGCTGCTGGCGGGCGAGGGGTCGGTGCATGGGCTGCTGGCCGCCGGGGAGAGTTACACGAACTCCTTCGAGGTGACGCTGCCGCTCAACGCCGGGTTGGCGGCGAAAGGTTATTACCTGGTGGCGAAGGCCGACGCTTTCAACGTTCTGGCGGAGGCGAATGAGTCGAACAACACGCAATACCGGTCGCTGTCGGTGACGTATCCGAACCTGCCGGATCTCGTGGCGGCGAATGTAAGTTCGCGATCGAACGCAATCCCGGGCGAGGCAGTGCCGGTGGTCTGGACGGTTACCAACGCCGGCGCCACCACGGCTTCCGCGCCGTGGACGGAGGCGGTTTACTTTGTAGGAGACGAGGTAACGAGTCTTACGAATGCGGGCCAACTCCAAAGCCTCCTTACGTCGGCTCCTACGGTGGCGTGGGTGGGGGTGACGAATGATTTGGCGGCAGGCGCGTCGGTGACGCGGACGCAGATGGTGGCGGTGCCGATGAGCGGGCCGGCGGGGGCGCTGAAGTTTGCGGTATGGGTGGATCGCCAGGGCGACGTGGTGGAGCAGAGCGAGACTAACAACGCGGTGGTGGCGGAGGCGGCGACGCTGGTGCCGCAAACCCTCACGCTCTTCCTACCCGTCAACCGGATTGCGGAAAACACGCAACCGCCCACCCTCACAGCGCAACTTTCCCGCAATGGCAGCCTCTCCAATGCGCTCCAGGTAACCATCCTGAGCGACAACACCAATGCCTTGAAAGGCCCGGCTTCCGTGGCCTTGCCAGCCGGTGAGGCGTCCACGGTGTTCCCATTGACGGTCCAACCGGACGGGGTGATGGCTGGCAATCGGTTGGTCCATGTACGAGCAGAAGCGGCAGGCTACCTCCCAGGCAGCAACTCCGTAACGGTGCTGGACTCAGATGTGCGACGATTAAGTATTTCAGTCGTTGCTCCAGCAGTGTTGGAGGGAATGAGCGTGCCGGTGACGGTGAGCCGGGACGCCGCGGACGCTACTCCGTTGCTCGTCAAGTTGGCCAGTTCCAGCCCGGCCCGGTTGCAGCCACCGGAGTATGTTTCCATACCGGCCAACTCGAACTCTTGGACGTTTAGTTTGCTGGCGGTGGAGAACACCGCCATCGAGCCGTCAGCGAGTGTTTCGCTCACGGCGTCGGCCACCGGTTTCCAGAGTGCCTCAACGAGTGTGCTGGTGAACGACAACGACCTCCCCACGCTCCAACTCTCACTGGAACAGTCCACGGTCAGCGAGAACGCCGGGCCGCAAGCCACCTTCGCCACCTTGACCCGCAGCATTAACGGAAGCTTCTCGCGGGACCTCACCATTCTTCTCAGCAGCAGCGATAAGAACATCGCGATTGTGCCGGCCAGCGCCACGATTCCGATGTATCAGACCTCGACGCGAATTCCCGTCGCCGTGGTGGACAACCAGCGGGTGGATGGCTCGAAGCTGGTCACCCTCTATGCCTGGATAGCGGGAACGGGCACCAGCGCGATCATCGGTCCCACTTACTCCACCAATCTGACGGTGGTGGATAACGACGGCCCGATGCTGACGGTCACCATTGACCACAAAGTGGTGCCCGAAGGCTTTACGAATGCCGCCATCGGCTCCGTGAGCCGCAATACTTCCGCTACGAACAGCGTGCTGGTAAGTCTGCAATCAAGCGACCTTGCGGAAGCCTTCGTCCCGGCGAGCGTGGTGCTTTCCACCGGCCAAAGTAGCGTCACCTTTCCCATCAGCACCCTCAATGATGGCATCAAGGATGGCAGCCAACAGGTGAGCATTTCCGCTCGTGCTGATGGTTATGCCGAAGGCAGCGCGGTCTTCACGGTTACGGATGGAGACTTACCTGACTTAGTCATCGAGAGCATCACCTTCGCCACCAATGCGCTTACGGATGAATTGTTCTCTGTGGGTTATCGCGTTCGCAATCAGGGCCTGGCGCCGGCCACCAACTCTTTCAAGCAACGAATCTATCTTTCCCGAACGCCCTTCGTTGGCGACTTGATTCCGCTGGAAGAGGCCCAGATCACTTTGGGGACCAATGGCCTGCCCCCCGGAGTGTCCTTTGGTCAATCCATCGCCAAATACCTAAGCTCGCTGGCCCCCGGTGACTACTGGGTCGTGGTGACGGCGGACTTTGAGAACGCGGTCCCGGAGAGTAACAAGGACAACAATACTCTCATCAGCACAGTTCCCCTGCACTTGGGCGAGGAATACTCTGGCTCGGTGCAAGCCGACGTGAAGTCGGTTCCTACTGGCACGCCCATTCCCTTCCATGGTGTGGCGGTGAATCATGGCAACCGGTCGCTGGAAGGCCGGATGATGGACATTGAAATTGTTGTTCGCGGCATGAACCGCCGCATCTCCACACAGATACGAGCGGGCAATACCTTCAGCGACCGCTTCATTCCCCTCCCCGGAGAAGCGGGGCAATACACCATTGCCGCCGCCCATCCTCAGCAGCCAGTGGCCACGGCGCAGGACACTTTCACCATTCTGGGCATGAACGCCACCCCGGACAACCTGGACCTGAAGCTGGCGGAAGGCAGCAGCGTCACGGGCCAACTCCTGATTGAGAATCCGAGTGACCTGCCCCTCGACAATCTGGTTGCCAGTCTGCCAGGCTTGCCGACGAACCTGCTGGCGACGGTGAGTCTCAGCACCAATTTCCTGGATGGCTTTGCGCAGATGACGCTGGGCTATGCCATTGCCGCCCTGGACGCCACCGTGCCGCAACTGTCCTTCCAAATCCGGCTGACTAACAATGCCGGCGCCTTATTGGTTCTGCCGGTGCAAGTAACCGTCGAGCCACACCGGCCCCGGTTGGTCGCGTATCCGGGCGAACTGCTGGCCGGTATGTTGCGTGGTGGCCAGCGTGTGCTGGAGTTTGAATTGGTGAACGAGGGTGGAGCCGAGAGTGGTCCTATCAATGCCGCGCTGCCGGACGTGCCGTGGGTGCAACTAGGCGTAACCAATCCCATCCCCTCGCTGGCGCCTGGACAGACCAATCGCGTTACCCTCCTGCTAACGCCGCCCGCCAACCTGGTTCTTGGCCCTTACACCGGGCAAATTGCCTTCATGGGCCAAGGGGTGACGCTCCTTCTGCCGTTCACTTTCCGTGCCGTATCAGAAGCCCGAGGCGATCTCAAGATCGTCGCCGAAGACGAATACACCTACTATGCCGTTGGCCTGCCGCATTTGACGAATGCGACCGTTACCGTACGTGACCCCTACAGCCACCTGGAAATGTTCCGCGGGGTGACGGATGCCCAAGGTGAATGGAGTGCGGCGCAGTTGGCAGAGGGGTATTACGAGGTGGTGGTGACTGCCGACAGACATGCCACGTTCCGGCGGACCGCCCTTGTTCTGCCGGGAGAGACAACTCAGCTTCGGGCCTTCCTTTCCCGTCAAACCGTGCAGTACGTTTGGCATGTGGTGCCGACGGAGATTCCCGACCGAACCCGCATCACCATCGAAACGGTGTTTGAAACGTATGTGCCAGTGCCGGTGGTGACTGTGGAACCCGCGCTGATTGACTTGACAGAGATCACCAACGACGTGACCCAGATAGACCTAAAGATCTCCAACCACGGACTGATCGCCGCGCTAGAAACACGACTCTTCTTTGGGACGCATCCGGAGTGGCAGTTCTCCCCTTTGATCAACGATATCGGCACTCTGCCAGCCATGAGTTCGCTCACCATCCCGCTGACCATCCGCAAGACCCATGCAGGAGTCATGGTGACACAGACCAAAAGTTCAGCGAGAAGACAAGCCAAAGATGGAGGCGAGGATTGCGTTGGTGTTGGTGCAGGAGTCACTTACATTGACATCTGTGCCGGCCAATTGGGCGCGCCCATCATCCTTCGCACGCTCGACCCAACCTGTGGTGGTGGTGGTTTTGGCTGGGTTCCAGGTCCAAGAGATGACGGGATTCCAGGTGGTGGTGGTGGTGGCGGCTGGGGCTGGATTTCTCCAGGCCCAGGTGAAGATGGTGGTGGCCTAACTCTTTGCGATCCATGTTTCTTGGGCTGGGTCCAAGCAGGGGCGGAGTGCGCTCTTAGCTTTGCTGTGTCTGATACGTCGGGCTGTACGCTAGATAGCGCTAAGTGTTTGAAGGCGCTTTGGGAATCTGGGCTGAAGGGTAACCTTAAAGACTGCGTGGGCGCTTCGATCAGTTGTTCGGAGGTGTTGGTTAAGACGGGTTCAAAGTGGATTCCCGTCGTTGGTCAAGTCTGGACCGCTTACGGTTGTGTGCAGGGCGGCGTTGACGCATACAACAATTGCAAGGATGGAGGAACATCAAAGAGTCGCGCCAAAGATGTCGCTCAAGCATCCAGCGGTGAAGGTGGGCTGAACTTGGTCATGGAGCACCTGGATCGCGTTCAGAAGCAGCTCGCGGTCATGGAAGCGATCGTTGGCAACAACGCCTGGTTCGTGCAGCAACCGGGCGAAGCCTTTGGGGCGTGGTTCACAACCTTCGTCAGTTTCACGGCAACCGGTACGCCCGATGCCAGTCTGATTGCGGCAACGGAACGAGCGCAACTGCATGCTCTGCCAGCTCCGGATGGCGTTTCGGCCGCGGCAATCGACCAGTTTATAGATCGCTGGAATCGGAGTGTTACGTATTGGAATCTCGACATCTTCTACACGAAGGATGTGCCAGCCGGTCAGAGCGCCGACTTCATCTCTTACGAAGCCTATTCCGAAGCGATCACCGAAGCTGCGAATGCGCTAGCGAAGAGTCAGGCCGAGGGCTTTTCGGACACCCTCGCTGGACTGCGGTGGGCCTTGCTTCAGATCCAAATGAGAGTGGGAGTCCGCCCCAGACCAACCGGCGGCGGAGACAGCGCTCGTCAGCCCAAAGATGGTGGCGGTGGCGTCTGCGCAAGGGTCCGGTTGCAGATTGACCAGGATGTTGTGATGGCGAGGGACGCGTTCAATGCGACTCTGGAAATCCTCAATTCCAGCGGCAACCCACTCACGGGCGTCGGGCTGGATATTGTGGTTCGCAATGCGGCCGGCGAGGATGTTACAGCCCTGTTCGGAGTTCGTCCCCCGCGCCTTACCCAAATCTCAGCCGTGGATGGGACCGGAGTAGTGGCAAGCGAAGCCACGGGGCAGGCGGTATGGACCGTGGTTCCAGGCTCCGACGCGGCTCCCGATTCCGCGCAGCGTTTCTACGTGAGCGGCACCATGCGCTACACGGCGGAAGGGTTGGCGGTGGAGATACCACTAGCGCCCGCCGAAATCACGGTGCAGCCCAATCCTAAACTGGTGGTGAAGTACTTCCACCAGCGCGATGTGTTTAGTGATGATCCATTCACGCCGGAGATCGAGCCAAGCATCCCGTTTTCCCTGGCGGTCATGGTCCAGAACCAAGGGAAGGGCGTGGCCCGCGACGTTACCGTCACCTCCGCCCAACCAAAGATCATTGAGAACGAGAAGGGCCTGCTCATTGACTTCAAGATCGTCGCCACGGAAGTGGCTGGCCAGAACATGACACCATCCCTCACCGCGAACTTTGGTTCGATCAATCCGGGTCAAATCGCCATTGGTCGTTGGCTTCTCAGTTCCACGCTGCAAGGACTGTTCATTGATTACAAGGCGTCCTTCGAGCACCTAGATGGCTTGGGCAACAAGAAGCTCTCGCTCATTGACCGCGTGGAGATCCACGAAATGACTCACTTGGTGCAGGCCGGCGGTTCGTTTGAAGATGGCAAGCCAGACTTTCTGGTCAATGACGGCTCCAATGCGCGGAACTTGCCCGACACGCTGTATCTAAGCGATGGCAGAATAGAGCCTGTAAGTGTGATCGAAAGCGGCATTTTCAGCGATGCCCCCGGTTCTGGACACATGGTCGTGACTATGAGCGTCAACGCGCCCTCGGGCTGGGCTTACCTGCGTCTTCCGGAGCTAGGAGCGGGTCAATATGCCCTTGCCACCGTCCGCCGCTCGGACGGCGCGGTTCTCAATGCCAACAATTTCTGGCAGACCGACCGGACCTTCATCGGCATGGGCCGCCGGCCCATCCGTGAAAACATCCTGCATGTGCTGGATTATCACGGGACTGGCGGGCAGGAAATCTATACATTGACCTACGTTCCGAAAGCTCAGCTTGATACCACGCCGCCGGTCAGCGCGGTCCTGCCGTTGCCCGCCGATAGCTACGCGCAAATCCCGCTGCAATGGAGCGGGCAGGATGAGCCGGGCGGGAGTGGCGTTGCGTCTTATGACATCCGTGTGTCGGACAACGGCGGGGATTTCACTCCCTGGCTAACTCAGACGACCGCAACCGGAGCCATCTATCCGGTCGTGCCGGGACACCGCTATGAGTTCTACAGCGTGGCGATTGACCGGGCGGGGAACCGGGAGAGCGCGCCCGGCACGCCGGATGCCCACACTACCGTGACGCTCTCTAACGTCCCACCGGTGTTGACCGTCGGCACGAATCAGACGGTGGACGAAGGCGCGACGGTGTTCATCCCCAATTCGGCCACGGATGCCAACGCCGGGCAGATACTTACCTTCAGCCTGGGCGTTCCCCGGCCGGCGGGCGCTTATATCAATGCCTCAAGCGGCTTGATTACTTGGCCGACCAGTGAAGCCACTGGCCCCAGCACGAATCTCTTCACGGTGATGGTGGCTGACAACGGCTTGCCGCCTATGAGTGCCACTGGTTATGTGACGGTGGTGGTGCGCGAGGTCAACCTGCCACCGATCTTGGCGGTGGTGACTAACCGTGTCATCAACGAAGGCTTCCTCTTACTTATCACTAACTCGGCGAGCGACTATGATTTTCCGGCGAGCGCGCTGACCTTTAGCCTGGGCGGCGTGGTGCCCGCCGGCGCGACCATCAATTCTAACAGCGGGGTGTTCCGCTGGCAGCCCACTGACACTCAAGGACCGAGCACTAACCTGATCACGGTCATCGTCACGGACGACGGCGTGCCGCCGCTGAGCGCGACGCAGCAATTCTACGTGGTGGTGCGCGATACCAACCCCGACTTTGTGCTAAGTCTCGGCTCGACTAACCTCTTCACCGGCGAGGCTAACAGCGTGCTGGTGACGCTCCAGTCGGGCATAGAGTTGACTTACATCACCTTCGATTTCGAGGCGGCGGACGGGCGGTTGACTAACTGGACCCTGGTGCAGGTCGCTGGCGAGGTGGCCAGCGGAAACATATCGTCGCCGGCCCCCAACCGCTACCGCGTCGCGCTGGTGCTGAACCCGGCCAACATGGTTTCCGGCAGTCGGCCGCTGGCGCGGTTGGACTTCATGGCCGTGCCAGCCGCCGGCTCAGCCTTCGTGCCACTGGGCGTGGATGCTCTTGTCGGCATCCGCAACACCGGGTTGCCAGTGGTGAACGTGTCGGGACTGGGCGGCCGCGTGGCCATCGTGGACCGGCAGCCCTTGGTGGACGCGACGCATGGCCCGGCGGGCCTGCCGGTGCTGGTCCTCTACGGCCACCCAAGCACAACCTACATCCTGCAAAGCACCCCGAACATGCTCGTGCCGCAGTGGAGCGACGATCTGGCCTATCCACTAACTAATCGCTTCCAAGTGTTCGAGATTGCACCTGCAACCATCCAGCCCACCCGCTTCTTCCGGGCGCGGGAGTGGTAAGGGCCAGCACAGACGCAGCGATGCCAGCGCTCCTTACCATCAACCGGTTCAGGGACAGCCCACCTGAACCGCAACTAAGCAGTAGGACAGGCGTCGCGCCTGTCTCTGATACTATTTGCCAATCAGGGTGGCTGCTTGACTCAAGCGACCCCCACAGATTGTGGTTTTGACACATACATTCATGGTCTTCAGGCACTATCCCTTGGGGTCGCTTGAGTCAAGCAGCCACCCAGATT
>CAINDV010000203.1 GCA_903847485.1 uncultured Verrucomicrobiota bacterium | reverse complement strand
TTCAGTCCGGAATGGGAAGGCCTGTGGCGGGTGGGGGACCATGCCGACATCGTCGTAACGTTTGACGACAGGCCCAATCGGTTCGTCTTCTGGCGCGGGAGCGGCTACCTCCCCAGCCTGGTCACGGAGCCGGGCTCAAAGGGCCTATGGGTCAGCGACCAAGGCCCGGAGAATTACACCGACCAGTGCTACGAGCATATGTCCGACAAGATGTGCCGCTACTCCCACGTCCGGCTCATCGAGAACACCGACGCCCGGGTCGTCGTGCATTGGCGCAACGCGAGCGTCAGCATCGGATACGAGTGGCTCTGGCCGGACCGGAACGGCTGGGGGCTCTGGACGGATGAGTATTGGTATATCTATCCCGACGCCGTGTCCGTCCGCTATCAGGTGAGCGGACGAATGGCCGAATACCCCGAGACGCAGTCCCAGCAGAACGAACTGCTCAATCAGCCGGGGACGCGGCCGGAGGACAACGTCGTCCCCGAATCGGTCACCCTCGCCAACATGGACGGGCAGACCGAGCGGTGGGACTATTCCTCGAGCCGGGCGGTCCGGAAGGACGCGTCGATCGCCGGAGAAAAAAACCTCGTCTATTTGAATCTCAGATCCAAGTACAAGCATTTCAATATTGGCCAGACCGGTTCGTCTTGGGTTCCGTATAGCCAGTGGAAATCGATGCAGTTCGCGCCCGGATTCTCACACTACAACGCCTGGAGCCATTATCCCGTCGGCCTGCTGCCGAGCGACGGCACCGTGGCGACCGGGAGGGATCGGACCAGCAGTTCCTGCCTGGGCACGCTGGAAGGCCGGCGCCATATTCTGAAAGATGGCCGCATGGAGGCCTATAACATCTACGGGCTGACGGACCTTCCCGCCGCCGACCTCAGGGCGCTGAACCGCTCCTGGAATTTCCCCCCGGCAATCGTGGACCTGAACGGCTGCCTAAGCACCGGCTGCGACCAGAGGCAAAAGGCCTACGTGATGACCAGGAAGTCGGAGCGGCTGTCTTTCGGGCTGAACGGCTCCGAAGAGAACCCTATCTTAAACCCTTGCTTCGTCATCCGAGGTTGGGGCGGACCTTCTCCCGCCCGCCTGAAAATCGGCGGCGAGGCCCAGGTTCCCGGCCCTGATTTCAGGCAGGGGATCATCCGAGACACCGACGGCACGGAAACGATGGTCATCTGGGTCAGGCAACGCTCTTTCCAACCGCTGAAATATGAGATCTACTGAGAGGACATCGCCATCCGTCCGACGTGTCTGCGAGCGTTCGTCGCACGATAGGATGGAGGCTCACGAATGACGGCCAACCGACTGATTCGGCGGATCCCCGGCGCCCGGGAATGGACGAGCTACCAGCGTCTGGTCACGGCTTTGCATCATCGCGAGCCGGATCATGTCCCGTTTGACCTCGGCGCCTCGATGGTCACCGGCATCAATGTCCGCGTCCTGACTGCCTTGCGCCGGGTGCTCGGTCGGCCCAGCGAAGCCCAAGTCCTGCATCGGGTCACGCAGATGGCCGACACGGGAGACGACGTGCGAGATCCTCTTCACGCGGATTTGCGTGAACCGGAGAGTGATCCCGATTCAGCACCACAACACAAGAGAACGACATGAAAAACATCGCCACATTCCTGACCACCGTCCTTTGCGCCGCCGCCGGCGTGGAAGCGAAACCGCTCAAGGTCTTCATCCTCGCCGGGCAGTCCAACATGGAAGGGCAAGGCGTGGTGTCCATGGATGGAGAGAGGGACTACAATGGCGGCAAGGGCAACCTGGTCTGGTCGATGAAGAATTCGCAGAGTGCCGGGAAGATGAAGTGCCTCAAGAACGAGAAGGGCGAATGGGTTGTGCGGGAGGATGTGCAGATCTCCTTCAAGGTTGGCGACTATGTCCGCAAGGGCGGGTTGACAGTCGGTTATACCGGCTATGGCGGGAGCAGCCACATCGGGCCTGAACTGGGGTTCGGGTTTGTGATGGGAGACTTTTTCGAGGAGCCGGTGCTTCTGATCAAGACTGCCTGGGGCGGCAAGAGCCTGTACGTTGATTTCAGGCCTCCCAGTTCCGGCGGACAGGTAGGGCCTTTTTACACGAAGATGGTCGAAGAAGTTCGCGCGGCACTGGCTGAGCTGGGGGATGAGAAATACGAGATTGCGGGTTTTGTCTGGCAGCAGGGTTGGAACGATATGTGCACCAAACCGGCTATTCCTGAGTATGCGCAGAATCTCGTCAACCTGGTAAAAGACCTCCGCAAGGAATTCAATGTGCCGAATATGCCGGTGGTTGTGGGCGAGCTTGGCAATGGCGGACCGGTTACCAGCGGTGACATGTTTGAGTTCAGAAAGGCGCAGGAAGAAGGAACCAAGCAGATCAAGAATGCTCTGTTCATAAAGACCACCGACTTTGCCCGGCCTCCAGAGCTTTCGCCCAATACCGGACACGGACATCACTGGTACGGCAATGCGGAAAGCTACTTTCTGATTGGCGATGCGCTGGGTGAGGGAATGAAGAGGCTGTTGAAGAAATAGAAAGAAACCATGATAAGAACATTGATTGAAAGGAAGAAATCTCGTGGCACCGCCGCGAAAGCAGGCGGAAACAACCCCCTTGCTCCCGCCCTCCGGTCCGGCTTTAGCGGGCGTAACAACGCGAAACCCCCTCCACGGCCTTCACCCAAAAGCAATCTTCTGGCATTCACGGTGCTGGTGGCTTTGGTGGTGACTCTCCCGCTGAACCGCGTTTGGGCTGCCGACACAGCGAAGCCGCAAAAAGACCTGCCTCTGCCGGGAGAAGTCTTTGAAGTCGATGGTCGCACCGCATTCGTGATTCTCCCGGCGGCTGAGAACCTCCACCCTAATCGTCCCACCCCGTGGGTGTGGTATGCCCCCACGTTGCCCGGCCTTCCCGAGGCTCGTGAAAAATGGATGTTCGAACGTTTGCTGGCGAGCGGCATTGCCGTGGCGGGCGTGGACGTCGGCGAATCCTATGGCAATCCGCAGGGGCGCGCCCACTTCACGGCCTTTTACCGGGAGTTGGTGGAGCGACGCGGGTTCAGCCGCAAGCCGTGCCTGCTGGCTCGTAGCCGCGGCGGCCTGATGCTCTACAACTGGGCTGCCGAGCATTCGGATTCCGTCGGCTGCATCGCCGGCATTTACCCTGTCTGCAATATCCGCAGCTGGCCCGGCCTCAACAAGGCCTGCGGCGCCTACGGCCTGAGCGCGGAACAACTCGACGAACAGCTTGCACAGCACAACCCGATTGACCGCCTCGCCCCGCTGGCCAAGGCCGGCGTGCCGATTTTTCACGTCCACGGCGATACGGATGACGTGGTGCCTCTGCAAGACAACTCCGGCTTGCTTGCCAGCCGCTACCGCGAGTTGGGCGGTTCGATGCGGCTGCGGATTCCTCCTGGCCAGGGCCACAACATGTGGGACGGCTTCTTTCAGTGCCGAGAGCTTGTTGAATTCTTGATTGCCCACGCAAGTCCGGTGGCGGAGCGTGAACCATCGCCGGCCTTGTTCCTGAACCCGCCGATGGAGGCGCGGCCCGGGGCATTCTGGGACTGGATGAACGGCAATGTGGATTTGGACCGGATGACCTATGAACTTGAGGAAATGAAGGCGAAGGGAATGTCCGGTGTGGAGATCTGGGACATCGGCGTCATCAGGCCGCTTCCGGAGGAGAAGATTCCGGCAGGCCCGGCCTTTCTCGGCCCTGAATCGCTTAAAGCCGTTAACCATGCGATTGACCATGCTGACAGACTGGGCCTGCATCTGGGGATGGTGGCGTCGAGCAGTTGGAATGCGGGCGGCAGCTGGATTGAGCCGCGCGATGCAATGAAGGGCCTTTACGAGAGCGAAATCACTGTAAACGGTCCTGCTAAGCTGTCACAGTTATTGCCTTTTCCTGCATGTAACGCGCCCAAAGGTGCCAATGGGCTGCCGCTCTACTATAAGGAGATCGCCGTGCTGGCATTTCCGCAATCGCCGGGCAATGTCATCCGCGATACAGCCGCCGTAATAAACCTCAGCGAAAAGATGAACAGCGATGGACTGCTCACCTGGGATGCTCCTGCCGGTTCCTGGGTGATTGCGAGGTTTATCACCAGCAATACCGGACAGAAACTAATGGTGCCCAGCCCCAACTCGAACGGCCTGATCATTGATCACCTTGACGGTAATGCGGCCAGGATCCATTTCCGCTACATCATCGACCAAATCCTGAAAATGCGGCCGAGCCTGGACGCACTGCGGTACATGGAAGTCGACAGCGTAGAGGTTGATAATCAGACGGATTGGACCGACTCCTTTGTGGCGGAATTCCGCAAGCGGCGTGGCTATGATCCCGTTCCGTACCTGCCCGTGCTCAAGGGGAAGAGCTTTGCCGATCCGCAGGTCACCACCCGTTTCCAGCACGACTATAGCAAGACCGTCAGCGACTTGTGGATTGAAGGCCATTACGCCGCTTCCAGGGAAATTCTTAACACTTACGGAATGCAGCTGGTGGCCGAGGGTGGACATGGTGGTGAGCCGCGCACCGAACCGTTGCGCTCCTGCGGGGTCGTGGATATAACGCGCGGCGAGTTCTGGAACGGCTCGCAGTTCTGGGTGGTGAAAGAGGCGGCCTCCGCCGCACACATTTACGGCCGGCAGATTGTGGATTCCGAATCTTTTACCGGCTGGCGGCACTGGCAGGACGGGCCGCTGGAATACAAGCGGCTGGCCGACACGGCGTTTTGTGATGGTATGAATCGCATTACGTTCCATACCTTCGCGCACACTCCGCCTTCAGGAGGAGTACCTGGAAATATGTATCACGCCGGCGAGCACTTTAACGTCAACTCCACTTGGTGGCCCAAAGCCGCGCCCATGCTGTCTTATTTCTCGCGGTGCTGTTATCTGATGCAGCAGGGCCTGCCCGTAGCCGACGTATGCTTCTACTACGGCGACGACGCGCCCAACCTGGTCGCTACCCGCCGGATTGGTCCCGATTCCAAGAGGTTGGACGGGCCAACCTGCGCCCATTGCGGGCGGCCCAACCCGGCTCCCGCCGACGCGCTCGGAACAGGTTACGATTATGACGTTATTAACTCCGATGTGATCGAGAACAGCATGGAGTTCAAGGACGGCCGCCTGGTTCTGCCCCATGGTGTGAGTTACTCGGTTATTGTCCTGCCAGAACGCACAGACATTCCTCTGTCCGTGCTGAAGAAACTGGAGAAGCTCGTCCGCGACGGCGCAACACTCCTCGGCCCCAGGCCCGAGCGTGACACCTCGTTGGCGGACTATCCGCGCTGTGATGAGCAGGTCAGGGAAATAGCGGGACGAATCTGGGGTTCTGGCGATGGAAAGGATGCGCGCGAGCGTTCTTACGGCAAAGGCCGGGTAATTGCCGACCGCAACCGTGTCCGCGAAATTCTGCAGCAGCGCGGCATAGGCCCCGATTTCGCCTACAGCAGTCCGGGTAAACAGGCCGACCTTGATTACATCCATCGCCGCACTCTGGACGCCGACATCTACTTCGTCAGCAACACGCAGATGGAGGATGTCGAGGTCGATTGCGCCTTCCGCGTCCTGCAACGCCTGCCGCAACTCTGGCATCCAGACACTGGCAAGATCGAGCCTTGCACCGGTTACGCGCGGGTTCCGGGCGGGATGAAGCTGAAGCTGCGTTTGCCGCCCGCCGGCTCGGTGTTCGTCGTCTTTTCCGGAATTGCGCCAGAGGCCGCCCCGCCGCCGGCGCCAAAGGCAGACAGCAAGCCGCCCGCGCCGCTCGAGATCGCCGGCCCATGGGAAGTCCGTTTCCCCCCGAACCTGGGCGCACCCTCATCGCGCGTTTTCGACAAACTCGTTTCCTGGACCACCGTTCCGGACGACGGCATCAAGTATTTCTCCGGCACCGCGACTTACCTGAAGGAATTTGAGGTCCCGCCATCCCTGGTGGCCGATGGCCGCCGTCTGGAACTGGATTTGGGACAACTCCGAAACGTCGCTGACGTGACATTGAATGACAAGCCGCTCGGGATTCTTTGGAAACCGCCCTACAGCTACGACGTGACCGGCCTGATCCGCAGTGGCAAAAACGAATTGAAAGTCGAAATCGTAAACCTCTGGGCCAACCGATTGGTCGGCGATGCGAAACTCCCCAGAGAAAAACGTGTGACGCGCATTACCCAAAAAGTGCCCATCGGGGGCCCCCTCGAATCCGGGCTCCTCGGCCCCGTGCAATTACGTTTATTAGGAGATATGAGATAAGAGTGAGAAATACCGGTGAATTGCCGGATGACACTGAAAAGGGTCTGGAAGCGACGTTTGCACAGAACTTTTACATTGAAAACGAACAATGAATACTAAAGAAACAAGAGCAGTAGTTGGCGCAGTGGTTGCCATGTCATTGGTAGCGAATGCGGTGATGGCCCAGCAGGCTGAGGCAAGCAAGCCGCGGCAGGAGTTAAAGGGGCCGGTGAAGGTTTTCATTCTTGCCGGGCAGTCGAACATGGAAGGGCATGCCGGTGTGAAAACGCTGGACCGGCTCGCGGAGCACCCGACTCATGGATATCTTTTGAAGAAGATCAAGAACGAAGACGGCTCATTCGTGGTGCGCGATGAGGTGTATGTCTCTTATCAGAAAGAGGACGAAAAAATAAAGCGACCGCTGTCAGTGGGTATGGGTGCATGGGGGGCGGATTGGTTCGGTCCGGAGCTGATGTTTGGCATCGAGATGGGCGATCTCTTTAAGGAGCCGGTTCTGCTGATCAAGACCTGCTGGGGAGGGCACAGCCTGTATGGGAATTTCCGGCCGCCCAGCGCCGGCAAACCGGCCTATGCATCAGGCTATAAGCCGGAGGAGATTGGTGCGTCTTACCACAAAATGGTGAAAGAGGTGCGTGAGTGCCTGGCCAATCTCGGCACCGATTTCCCGCAGCTTAAGGGGTTCAAGACCGAACTCGGCGGCTTCGTTTGGTTCCAGGGCTGGAACGACATGTGTCAGCCTGGCGATAAGATCCGGCAGCAGGTGTATGATGAATATTGCCCGAATTTCGTTCATCTGGTTCAGGACCTGCGCGCCGAGT
>CAINDV010000202.1 GCA_903847485.1 uncultured Verrucomicrobiota bacterium | reverse complement strand
CCATTCCGTTCTGGAACATGACCAACCGCAACAGCCTGTTCACGGGCGGCGAAACCACCTACTGCTTCGCCACGAACGGCCAGGTCTATGTGGGCTATATGTCTGCCTCTGGAACTGGCTCGCTCAATCTCAGCGGGGTGAGCGGAACCTTCACCGTTCGTTGGTTCGATCCCTACAACGGCGGTGGATTGCAGACCGGCTCAGTGGCGCAAGTGACCGGCGGCGGCACGCGCAGTTTGGGCACCGCGCCCGTCAGCATCACCAAGGACCGGGTGGTGCTGGTGAAGCTGGTGCCTCCGCCCGACACCACGCCGCCGGGCGTTTCCATTACCGCTCCGACGAACGGCGCGAGTCTCTTCGCCAATCTGCCGGTTCAGGTCTCGGCCACCGTCACGGACAACGTCGCGGTGGCGCAGGTGGAACTTTGGGTGGATGGCAGCCTGTGGCCCCTGGCGCTGACCAATGGCCCCTACAACTTCAGCGTCACCGGCTTGGCCCTCGGCGGACACAAGGTGGCCGTCGTTGGTCAAGACACCGCCGCCAACCGGGCCACCAACAGCCTCGGCCTCACGCTGATCGCTCCGGTCGCGCCAGCTTTGAGTTGGAGTTCCAGCGGCGGCGGGTGGCAGTTACAGTGGACGGCACCTGGATTCGTCCTGGAGCAGACCCTCAAATTCGCCGGTCCGTGGACGAATCTGGCTCCCATTACGATGAGTCCGTTGGTGATTTCCACGACCAATCCGGAAACCTATTACCGGCTTCGCTGGACCAGTCCGTGACGGCCGGCCTCGGTCTCTTGCGAGGGTGCGTGATGGAAAATCGTAAGAGAAATACGTGAAACCTCATGGAGTGCGCTGGCCTCGGATGTTAGCTTTTCTTCGTTCTCACACTTAATGACCACAGCCAAGTCACCCGAATGAAACAAGCTTTTCAAGTCTTTCGAATGCGAATGGCCCGCCCTTGCCCCCACGGATTTACCCTGATCGAACTGCTGGTGGTAATTGCGATTATTGCCATTCTGGCCGGTCTCCTGCTGCCAGCCCTGGCCCGGGCCAAACAGAAGGCGCAGGCCACGTACTGCCTCAACGACACCAAGCAGATGATGATCGCTTACACCCTTTACGCGGGCGACCACGAGGACAAGTTGGCCAACAACTTCGGCAACGGCGGCATTGACACCCGGCCCACGGAGAACTGGGTAGCCGGCCGCATGGACATCGCTGGGCAGAACACCAACACGGTGCTGATGATGCAGGGAACGCTGGGGTCTTACATGGGCAAGAGTGTCGCCGCCTACAAGTGCCCTGGCGACAAGTCCGAGAACTGCCGCGCTTACTCGCTCAATGGCAACCTGGGCTTTGAGGCCACGGGGATTGACGCCTGGAATGCCAACGATGGCACCTACGATCAGCCCAAGCGGCTGGGAGGCATTCGGAAGCCAAGCCAGATTATTACTTTCATTGAGGAGAACCGGGTGATCATGAACGACGGCAATTTCGTGATTTACCCGGATGGCTCCGAACCTGGCCAGCCGGGGCTGTGGCTCATCGGTAATCTGCCGGCGGTGTATCACGGCGGGGCTTCGGGCCTCTCGTATGCGGACGGCCACTCGGAGATCCACAAGTGGCGGGATGCCGTGCTGGATATGGATAGAAAACCACCGAACAGCAGCATGAATCCGGCCCCAAACAAGCCTGACGCCGGCTGGCTGGCCGAGCGTGCCACCACTAAGTAAGGCTGGCCAGGCCGTTCAAGTTTTCGACCACACTAATTCCAATGCGTGTTCAAGGTGAGCCTATCATTAGCACCGGGCTTCAGCCCGGTGTGGCGAGCCGAGAGCGCAACCGAGCCGCTTCAGCGGCTTTTCTCTGCAGAAGTAAGCCGTTATCACGGCTCTCGCCTGCGAACGACCCTTTCACCGGGCTGAAGCCCGGTGCTAATGGAGAGCCAGATTAGTCCCATCTTAAACGCGAACTAGAAAAAACAACAAACATCCCCACAAGCACCATGAAAACTAACCCTAGTAAGTATCGTATCATAAGTCTGATCCGCCCGGCCGTGAAGCTGGCCCTGGCGATTGGGCTTGCCCTGCCTACCGTCGCTTCCGCGACGATTCTCGCGACTAACGGCTTCGACGATAACACCGTCGGAGCGCTGAGCGGGCAGGGTGGCGGCACCGGTTGGACCGGCAACTGGACCGCGCCTGGCAATATCACCCGTGCGAGCGTGGTGGATACCACGGGCAATCCGATGGTTTTCGTTCCCGCGAACGGATTGCCTATCGAAGGTGGAACCCGGGCCTTGGAAGTGGCTTTGACCGGCGCGGCGGCCAGCCAACTCTGCGGCGTGCGCACGCTGGCCACGCCGATTGCACAGACCTTCTACGCCGCCTACTTGGTGCGCTATCAGGGGACTGGCACTTGGGCTGGTGCCAACAACACCTTCACGCTGCACCTGAGCACCAATAACAGCAGCACGACCACGCTGAATTTCGGCCTCCGCGGAGATACCGGGACCGGGGCGAACGAATTCATGCTGCGGTACGGCACCGCTGGGCCTGTGGCGGGTGCGTCCACGGGCGGGCAGCTCGTCAACAGCAATGACTACTACCTGGTGCTCCGGGTGAATTACAACGGCGCGGCCTTTGACTCGGCGAATATGTGGCTCAACCCGGCCGCCGATGCCGAAACCACGACCCCTAGTGGCAATGCTTTGCTGACTGGCCTTTCCTTCGGCGCTGTCACTCACATTTTCTTCCGCCAAGCCGTGCTGGATGCGGACGATATACTGCGCGCCGACCAGATTGTCATCGGCTCGGCATGGACCGACGTTGTGGCCACGATGCCGCCGATTCCCACCGTGCGGGTCGAGACGAAGGCTGACGGCACCGGGGTGGTCGTGCCGACTCAGAACCTGACCGCGGGAAACTCGATCACGGTGTATGCCATTGCCCGGGACGATGGCGGCGCGTTTCTTTACAACACGACCGCCGGTTGGTCGGTGGAGAACGCGACCGGTGGCGTGGTGAGTGGCGACTTGGTGCCCGCTTCAAATCGTAAGAGCGCCACGTTTACCGGCCATGCCGCAGGATCCTGCACACTTCGAGCCAGCGCCAACGCGACGACCACAGTGGACTCGGGGACCATCACTGTGGTGGCGGGCGCGGCGTCGCAGGTGCGGGTGGAGACGGACCCGTACGGAACCGGCACGGTGGTGCCGGCGCAGAGTTTGGCTCCTGGATAT
>CAINDV010000201.1 GCA_903847485.1 uncultured Verrucomicrobiota bacterium | reverse complement strand
CGTGGCGATTTGAGCCCGTACGACACGGCGAAACTGCCTGCAAAGATGGGCGGCAATGTCTTCCTCAAAGGCGCCAAGCCATCCAGGAATGAAACCGGGCCGCTCCTCAAACCTGAGTTTGATCCCGCGCTCACGCTGGTCGAGAAGAACGATGGCTTTCATCTGACCATGACCCTAGCCACGGCCCCGGGGAGCGAACGGCCCTCTCAACCGGTGACCTCGGCCCGCTTGGGCAAGGCCAGCATTTCCGGTTGCGCCTTCGAGAATCCTGATGGTTCTCCCATCACGATAGGCACGGATTATTTCGGAAAGCCGCGCAACGCAGCCAATCCGACGCCCGGCCCCTTCGAGGCCCCTGGAACAGGAACGCTCACCATGAAGGTGTGGCCAGAGCGGTAAAACAGGTGTCTGGGCAAGAAGAGACCGGAGTGAAGATGATGGTCAAGTTTGGCAGCCGGCCCGGAGGCCGGAAATGGTTAATGAATGAAGGTATAAACAAAACGGAAAGGCTACTATGAGAAATACACTAATATGCATGGTTTCGCCCTTGTTAGTGGCGCATATGGCTATGGCGGAAGATGCCAACGCTGCACCGCTGGCCGCGCTGCACGCCGCCGCCGTGGTGGATCCGAGCTGCGAATACCTGGATAACCCGCTCGGCATTGACGTGGCCCGGCCACGGCTGAGCTGGAAGATTGCTGATGTTCAATCAAAAACCACAAATCAGAAATCCGAAATGCTCCGCGGCCTGCGGCAAACCGCCTATCAGGTTCTGGTGGCGAGTTCGGAGAAGCTGCTGAAGGAAGGCAAAGCGGATCTGTGGGACAGCGGGAAGGTGGAGAGCGAGCAGAGTGTAAATGTGGAATATATGGGAAAAGAGCTGGAGTCGTTGGACATTTGTCATTGGAAGGTAAGAGCGTGGACAGGAAAACCTGAAACAGAAGCGGTAAGCCGGTGGAGCAAGCCGGCGATGTGGTCGATGGGGTTGCTGAAGCCGGAAGATTTCACAGCAAAATGGATTACTCATCCTAATCCAAAGCAACTTTCCCATCCGTGGCTGCGCCGGACTTTTGAGGTGAAGGAAGGTGTTGAACGGGCGGTGATCTCTATCAACACCGCTTCCTATTATGAACTGCACATCAACGGTAAAAAGGTCGGTCCGTATGTGCTTGAGCCGGGCATCACACAGGTCAATAAGCGGTTTGTCGTTAACGCTTATGATGTGACCTCCTTTCTGGTGCAAGGTACGAATACGATCGCCCTCTGGATGGGTCCAGGATGGCATCAGCCGCGTAACGGCAATACTTACCATGCGCCGATTCTGCGCGCCCAATTGAATATCGTTTCTCCATCCGGCCCGATGGTGATCGGATCTGACGCCAGCTGGCGGGTAAAGGATAGCTGTGTTACGCAGATCGGTGATTGGTGCTGGAATAACTTCGGCGGCGAGCGTTTTGACGCCAGGCAGTTTATAGAGAATTGGGATCAGATTGGCTTGGACGATTCCCAGTGGGCGCAGGCGCGCGAGATACCGGCACCGGCAGTCACTCATTCCTGGCAGGGCTGCGAAAGCGCGCGGTTGAGCGAGCCGGTGAAGCCTGTTGAGATCCGGCGGCTGCCAAACGGCAAGTGGGTGATTGACTTCGGGCGGCCCCTGACCGGTTGGATGCGCTTGACAATGCACGATCTCAAGGCCGGGCAGGAAGTGCAGATCAATTATGCCGACATCGACGACAACCGCAACGTGCGGAAGCTGGCAATGGAGGCCAACGCGGATGGATTCCAGGATTTCCACCAAAAGGATGTTTTCATAAGCGCCGGAAAGAGCCCGGAAACATTCTGTTCCAGATTCAATTACCACAGTTTCCGCTATGCGGTCATTGCCGGACTTGCCCGCGAACCTTCGGTTCAAGACGCGGAAGCCATGATGATAGAGCCTGATATCGCATCCG
>CAINDV010000200.1 GCA_903847485.1 uncultured Verrucomicrobiota bacterium | reverse complement strand
CCGGTCGGCGCTCAATCGTGGGACGCTCGACCACGCCGCACGGGTTATCGCGCAGCCAACCGCGGCGCTTGCTCCAATTGAAAAAGGCCGACAACCGCCGCAAGGTGCCACACTTGGTCACCGCCGCTTCCGTCCGCGCCGCAAACCACGTTTCGACATCCGCGCTGGTGATCTGATGCACGGCCAGGGACTCCCGCCCACGAATGAAATGCCGCAAACAGCCGCGCAAGCTCTTGAGATAAGCTGGTCGCCGGTTCGCCACCGTCTTGGCCTCCAAAAAGCTGGTCACCGCTTCCCCCAACGGCTTGCACTCGACCCCCATCCGCGACGCTTCCCGCTGGTAGCCCTCCCAGACCTTCCCCAAGGTGAGGCCCGCCTGCTCAATCTCCGCCAGCAGCCGAATCACTTCCGCCCGCCCCTTGACCCCGAGGCGACCCCAGCCTTGCGCGCCGATGGCCGCCCGTTCGCGCCCGTCCTCTCGCGCCGCCGCTTGGGCTTCCCGTTCTGAAGCGAAGCACACCCGCCGCCGCTTGCCCCCGCGCAAGCCGAAATCCACCATCCACCGCCAGTGACCATGCTTCCGAACACGCTTGATTGTCATTGGCGAACTTCGGTCGCTCAACGGGGGTAAAACGAGGTTCTATTCGGCCCCGGTAAGGAGTGGGCACCGGTAAGGAGTGAATTCGCTTCCTCTGCGCGGCACGCTTTCGGGGGGGCCTGAAGCCATTTCGGAAATGAGAAAGGACCGGACGCCGGGAGGTGTCCACCCCCGGGGATGCGGCTGCTCAGAGGTCGAGGTGGAGGTATGCCAAGGCACCGTTGGCAGCCGCCCGCACCCAGCCGCGAAACGCCAGCCGCAGCGCGGCGTAATCGAGGACAATAATCACGGTTCGCCAGCGCTCGCTGCCCCCACGGAAGCACCTTGTCGGCGGGGGGCGTCCGACGTTTCGTCGGCAGGGGAACCAGGCGCTGAAAGTGGAAGGTATGACGTCAAACATCTGCTCGGCGACTTGTAGCCGGTCCTCGGGCCAGGTGACGCCTTCCCCCGTGTTCGAGGTTGAACACGGCGTGACGTCTTCCCTCCCGGTCTGCTCCGCCCGTTGGGCGAGTTCTTCGGGGGTCCGCCATTTCCAGTAAATGACCGGGGTGGCGCGCTCGCCTTTGCGGACAGGGGCGCCTTGGCGCTGGGCCTCGCGGGAGGGCGACCAGTGTCAATATCTCGAGAAGCCCCCTTTATGGCGCTCCGCACCCTCTGCCGCAAACTCAGGATTCCTTGCGGTCACGGGGTTGCCGGAGCTTGTGCAGGGTTGGCGGCGGCGGTTTTCAGGCGCACTGAGAGCCGGATTCCAGGAGGGGCTAGGTTTTCCACGGAAACCGTTCCGCCGTACAGCGTTACTTATGCGCTCGGCCAGGGGCGGGGCGAGGCCCAAATCGTCCACGCCAGTGATGGGTTCGGAGATGGCCAACAGATCGAAGAAGCGCGGCAGCATCGTCGGCGGGATCGTCCGGCCGTGGGCCTCGATGCACAGGCTGATTTCGTCTGGCGTCGCCGTTTGGGTCAGCCGGACGGTGGTGGAGGCACGGGCGAACTTGATGGCCGTTTCCAGCAGCGATTGCAGCGCCCGGACGAGGTAGTTCGGCGCTCCCTGGACCAAGCCAGGGGCTGTCGGCACGGGCGCGAGTTGGACGCCGCGGGATTCGGCGAGCGGGTTGGCCGCAACGCGGGCCTCATTCAGCATTTCCTCCAGCCGGCCCGTGGTGGACGTGCCGGTCTCGGAACCCATGCCGACTTGCGTCAGCAGCAGGGCGTCATCAATCAGCGTCATCAGGCGGCGCCGGCTGACCTCGTAAATTTTGGCGTAGCTCGCCGTGTCCGGGTGTTCTTCGTGGGTCATCAGGAGCAAGTCTGCGGCTCCGAAAACACCGTTGAGCGGGGTGCGAATCTCATGCGAGATAAGGGTCAGGAAATCGCTCTTGGCCTGGTCCAGAATGGCCAGCCGCGCGTTCGCCTGGGCGAGTTCCCGGGTGCGATGCGTCACCATTGCCTCCAAGTCCCGGCGCAGACGCGCCAGTTCCAGGTGAGTGCGCACCCGGGATTCCACCTCTTCCAGATGGAACGGCTTGGCGATATGGTCCACGCCGCCTGCGTTGAAGGCCTTGACCTTGTCTATCACGCTGTCCATGGCGCTGATGAACATGACCGGCACCGCCTTCAAGGTGGCGTCCGCCTTGAGCCGCCGGCAGACCTCGTAGCCGTCCATGCCCGGCATGTTGATGTCGAGCAGGACCAGATCCGGCGGCTCGCTCTGGGCCGCCTGCAAGGCCCGTTCGCCGCTGGCCACCGGCCGCACGCGGAATCCCTGGTCCTGGAGCATGCCGACCAGCAATTCCAGGTTGGCGGGGGAATCGTCCACTATCAACAGGTTGGGGGCGGG
>CAINDV010000199.1 GCA_903847485.1 uncultured Verrucomicrobiota bacterium | reverse complement strand
GCCGTCCGCCAGGCCGTAGCTCAACCCGCCGACTCACTCCCCAAACTCGCCGCCGCTTCCGACGGCGCACTACGCCTGCGGCAAGCCGAGAGCTTCGGTGCCCTCTGGACGGTCGATCAACTGGCCCAGCAACTGGGCATCAAAAAGGCCCTCGGCGCCACCTGGGAGGCCCAGTTGAGCTACTGGCAGGTGCTCGCCCGCGTGTTGCGCCCCGGCACTTCCCTGCTGGCCATGGTGCGCTTGGCCACCACCGGCGCCGCCGCCGCGCTGTTGGGGTGGCAGCGCGCCTTTACGGAAGACCACCTCTATGCCAACGGGGCTTGGCTCGAAGGTCGCCACGCCATCATCGAACGGCGTCTCTGGCACGCTCGGCCCGCCCAGCCTAAGGACCAACTCTTTCTCTACGATGTGACCAGCAGTTACTTGGAGGGCGACGACAATGCCTTGGCCGCTTGGGGCTATAATCGCGACCACAAGGAAGGCAAGAAGCAGCTCGTGATCGGACTGCTGACCGACAGCCAAGGCGAGCCGGTGTCCATCCAGGTGTATCGCGGCAACACCAGCGACCTGAAGACCTTTGGCCAGCAGGTCCACAAGCTCAAACAGGAGTTGGGCTGTGCGGGCGTCACGCTGGTCGGCGACCGCGGCATGATTCGCACGGACCAAAAGGCGGCCGCCCAGGAGGCGAAGTTTCATTTCATCACCGCCCTGACCAAGCCGCAGATCCAAAAGCTCTTAGCCGACAAGGTGCTGCAACTGGAGTTGTTCGCAGAGAACGTCCACGAAGTGCTCGGCGAAGATGGCCGGCGCTTCGTGCTGCGGCGCAACCCGGTGCGGCAAGCCGAAATCCAGCGGGCCCGGGAACAGAAACAAGCGGCGCTGGCAGCCGCGCTTCAGAAAGCCAACACCTACTTGGATGAGCACCCACGCGCCCAAGTCGCCACCCAGCGCCGACACCTGGCCGCCCGACTCGAAAGTTTTAAGGTGCAGGACTGGTTGCAATTGACGGTTCACAAACAACGGCTGGTCCTGACTCTGGACGCTCTGGCACTCCAAGCCGCCGCGCAGTTGGACGGTTGCTATGTCGTGGAGACGGATCTCAAAACGGCTCAGGCCGACGCGCAAACGATTCATGACCGCTATAAAGACCTAGCCTTTGTCGAACGCGATTTTCGCACGCTCAAGACCGGGCACTTAGAGTTTCGTCCGTGGTTCGTCTGCACCGAAGATAACACCCAAGCCCATGCCCTGACTTCAATGCTGGCCTTAAAAGTGCGCCGCCATTTGGAGCAAGCTTGGTGGTCGCTGGAGGTCACGGTGGAAGAAGGCTTGCGGGAACTCGAAAAGCTCTGCGTCATGGAACTGATCCATCCGCAGAGTGGCCAGGTGGTGGCCCGCCAAGTGCCCGAGCCTAGTGCGCGCCAGCAGCAACTGTTGGACGCCCTGAAGTTGGAACTCCCCGCCACAGTGCCGGGCGCCGCGGTGACCGTAGGCACGCGCAAGAAAATCTACCAAGTGCGCAAAACCCTTGTAAAATAAGGCTCGGATCAGCATTTCGCCCTCAACCG
>CAINDV010000198.1 GCA_903847485.1 uncultured Verrucomicrobiota bacterium | reverse complement strand
CAGCGGCAGTGCGACGTTGCCGAACGGCTCGGCAGGAGCCTCGCCCTACCGCTGGGCGACTTTTCAAACACGCTCTCAGTGCCACCGCCTTGGTAATATCGTCTATGCTGGCCACGACTCCTCATCTGTATCTGTGTCCATCTGTGTTCATCTGTGGTTTTCATTCGCTTGCTTGAAATGACAGTCCCCTTGCAACCCCTCGACCTAGCCCGGCTCAGAGTCTATCCGCTCGCGGAACGCGCAAGCCTCAGTCGCCTCGAACTCATCTTGGTTGATCCAGACACCGCGCCTCCGCCTTGTCCCGAAGCCCTGCGCCAGAGCGTCGGTGCCTGTGCCGCCGCCATCGCCGAAGCCCGTCGGCGCGACGCCAGCGTGATGCTCCTCTACGGTGCGCACCTTGTTAAGAACGGCCTGCTTGCCGTAGTGAACCGCCTCCTCGAACGCGGCTGGATCACTCACCTTGCCACTAATGGCGCGGGCACCATCCACGATTGGGAACTCGCCTTCCTCGGCCGCACGGCGGAAAGCGTGCGCCAGAACATCCTCACCGGCTCGTTCGGCACTTGGGACGAAACCGGTCGCAATCTCAACCTCGCCCTGCTCGCTGGCGCACTGTGTGAAACCGGCTACGGACGCAGCCTCGGTCAGTTCATCTTGGACGACGGCGTGATGCTGCCGACGCCGGAAGCGCTCGCAGCGTTGCTGAAGGAGCAACCATCGCATCCGCTCGCTCCGGCGCGGGCCGAACTTCTCCAAGCCATGCTCGTCCATCGCCTGCCTGCCGGGCGCATCGAGGTCCGGCATCCTTGGAAGGACCATTCGATCCTAGCGACGGCGGCGCGGCTGGGTGTGCCGCTGACGGTGCATCCGGGTATCGGCTATGACATTATCGCCAATCACCCGATGTTCAACGGCGCGGCCATCGGGCGGGCGGCGCAGGTGGATTTCCGCTGGTTCGGCGGCTCCGTGGAGCGGCTCGACGGCGGCGTGGTGCTATCGGTCGGTTCCGCGATCATGGCCCCGCAGGTGTTCGAGAAGAGCGTGAGTTGCGTGAACAACCTTCGGCTCCAGGCAGGCCGGCCAATCCTTAGTGGCCACAAAGTTTTCGTCGTGGATATTCAGGACGGCGGCGGCTGGGATTGGTCGCACGGCGAACCACCGAAGGACAACCCGGCTTACTACCTGCGCTTTTGCAAGAGCTTCGCCCGCATGGGCGGCACCATGAACTATTTGTCGTGCGACAACGGCGTCTTTCTGCGCAACCTCCTCCATGAAATGGAAAAACTTTGAGCTTCTGAGGTTCCTGCCGAACCTCAGATCCGGTAGGGCGAGGCTCCTGCCGAGCCGGCATTTATCGCGAGATTGTGAGGCTCCGCGGAAGAGTTACCCTACCAGCTCCGGCCAGGCGCGGTCGGGGAACCTAACTCTTGCCTTCGCGCTGCTCCTGCTGGTCTTTGCGTTCAGCCTGACGGGCTGTTCAAACCTCTACACTGTCACCTTCACCCGCGGCACCTTTATCACCGTCAAAGGCAAGCCGCGTTACGACAAGGCCACCGACAGCTACCTTTTCACCGACAACTACGGCCGCCCGTGCAAGGTGCCCGCCATCAGCATCCGCGAGATCGCCCCCGCTTCCTCGGACGGCGGGCCAGCCGTCGCGCCGGTTAGGACGATCCCCGCGCGCTGACGAATTGGTGGACGTATTTGCCGATCATATCCGCCTCTAGGTTCACCGCGTCGCCCACCTGCCGCTCGCGCAGGTTCGTCACCTCCTGTGTGTGCGGGATAATCCAGATGCGAAACCCAGCCTTCAGCACCTCGGCCACGGTAAGGCTGATGCCGTCCACCGCGACCGACCCTTTGAAAACGACGTAACGCTGGACCTCCGGCGGTGCCTCCACGTCCAGCACCCAATCTTGCCCGCTGCGCTCCCATTTCGTGATCTTGCCGACGCCGTCAATGTGTCCAGTGACGAAGTGACCGCCCATTTTGCCGTTGGCCCGGAGCGACGCTTCCAGGTTCACGGGCGAGCCGACCTCTGTGAACTGGAGATTAGTCCGCCGCCACGTTTCCTGAAGCAGATCCAACCGCACGAGCTTGGCGGCCCCGCGCGTGGTGAGCTTTACCACTGTCAGGCAGCAGCCATTGACGGCAAGACTGTCGCCGACCTTAAGTCCGCGGCCGGTTTTGCCGACACGGACGGTGAGTTCAATTGAGTTAGCCGTCGGCTTGATACGCTCGACGCTGCCCGTTTCTTCGATGATGCCGGTGAACATAGTAAAGGTCAGGCTCTTAGGCCCGGCCGGCGCAGAAGATGCCTGTTCAGGCGGCGAGACGCAATCCACAAGCAGCCTTCAACCCTGACAAACTGGCGGGCTGAAAGCCGGTGATGTGAAAGGTGAAGCCCCAAGACCAGATGCTATTGAATCCCTTTGTCAGTTCGTAATAGATCGCCACCGTGGCCTTGTCGGCGACGGCGCGCTGGATGTCGTAGATGGAAATGTAATCGCCGAAAACCGCCCGCGTGTTCGCGTTCGTCTTCTCGATGGGCGTGCCGGTGAAGCCGATGAAGGACGCATTCGGCAAGGCCCCGCGCAGGTTGCTGGCGAAGCCGTAGGACATCTCCCGGTCTGGGGCATTCAACCTTGCCGCCAAACCCATACTGGCTGCGGTGCGCTTCATCCGCGATGACCACGATGTTCTGCCGCGCGCTCGGTTCGGGCGGCGGCTCACCCTTTTCCGGCATGAACTTGTGAACCTAGAAAGAGCAGTTGACAAACCACATACCTGTTCTTTGTGGTTCTGCTGAATAGTTACGGCTTAGGAGGTTGCCTTGGTGGAACTCCCCGACGCGAAGCTCCGCTCAAATGGAGCTGCACCGTTGAGGGATTGACCGCGGAACTTCCAGCGGCGAAGCCTTGCGGCCACGCAAGGCAGGTTTTAAGCCGCCGACCGGCAAGTCCCGGAGGGACATTCGATAATAGCCCAGCGTTTCAACGCTGGGGCAGGGACGCCGCCGGCAGCCAGTCCCAGGGACGAAAGAACACCGGCTTTCGGTTCGCCCTTTTCTGCCGTCCCTGACGGGACTCTACTTGGTTCCGACCACGGTCCCAGCGTTGAAACGCTGGGCTACTATCGAACGTCCCTCCGGGACTGACACTGCGCTGTACAAAGCCTGATTTGTGCCCACCTTGCGACTGCGCGCTTGCCCTGAAGCTCACTTCCCGCTAGGCTCAAACAAAACAAAAACAAATCACTATGAACACACGACCTTTCAGCGCGACTCTTGTTGGTCTCGTTACGCTCACCACCGTCGGCGCGGCTTTGGCACAAGCTCCCACGACCGCGGCGAAACTCAACCTCCCGATCACCGCCGGCCCGTTTATCGGCACGACGGACTCACTTACTAACTACCATTGCCCCACATGGTTTCGCGACGCCAAGTTTGGCATCTGGGCGCACTGGGGACCGCAGGCTGTGCCGATGGACGGCGACTGGTATGCCCGCGGAATGTACGAGCCGGGCAACAAACACTACACTTACCACACCAACAACTACGGGCACCCATCCACTAACGGGTACAAAGACATCATCCCACTCTGGAAGGCCGAGAAGTGGGAACCCGACCGCCTCATGGCACTCTATAAGAAAGCCGGCGCGAAGTATTTCGTCAGCATGGGCTCGCACCACGACAATTACTTCCTCTGGGACTCCAAGCTTCACCGCTGGAATTCCGTGAACATGGGGCCGAAGCGCGACGTCGTCGGCACCTGGCAGAAAGCGGCCCAGCAGCAAGGCCTGCGCTTTGGGGTCTCAGAGCACTTGGGTGCCAGCTTCACCTGGTTCCAGAGTAGTCACCGCTCGGATAAGTCCGGCCCGATGGCTGGGGTGCCGTATGATGGTGCCAATCCTGAGTATCAAGACCTTTACCACTTCCCCGCCGAGCCGGGTGACAACGGTTGGTATAGCAATAACCCGCGCTGGCAGCAGCAGTGGTATGACTCCATCAAGGAGTTAGTGGATAACTACAACGTGGACCTGCTCTACACCGACGGCGGGGTGCCGTTTGGCAACGAAGTCGGCCGGAGCTTGATCGCCCATTTCTACAACAACAATCTCAAGAACAACGACGGTAAGTTGGAGGCGGTCTATACCTGCAAGCAGAAGTCCGGCGGCCGCTGGGTCGAGGATCTCGAACGCGGCGTCATGTCCGGCATTAATCCCGATCCCTGGCAGACCGACACTTCCATTGGTGACTGGTATTACAACCGGAACTGGAAGTTCCGCCCCGTGAGTTGGACCATCCACATGCTCGTGGACATCGTCAGCAAGAACGGCAACCTCCTGCTCAACATCGTCCAGCGCCCCGACGGCTCGCTCGATGCCGAGGTGGAAAAGGCGCTGGAGGAGCTAGCCGTCTGGGCCGCCATTCACGGCGAAGCCATCTATGGCACCCGTCCCTGGCTCGTCTATGGCGAAGGCGCGGTCAAAGCCAAAGGCGGCGGTTTCATGGAAGACTTCAAATACACCGCCAAAGACATCCGCTTCACCACCAAAGCCGGCGTACTCTACGCCTTCGCCATGGGCTGGCCGGAGGACGGACAACTCACCATCCGCTCACTCGCCCAACCTGCCGACGCCGACGCCGCCGGCAACGCCATCGCCTCCGTCAGCCTGTTGGGCTATGATGGCAAAGTAAAATGGACGCAGACCACCAATGGCCTCGTGGTGAAATTGCCGGCGCAGAGAGTGTCCAACTACACCGCGGCGCTAAGAATCACCGGCACCGGACTCCAACCCGTAACTATCACGGCGGTGACCGAACCCATAACTCCCGACAACCAAGGCAACCTGCTACTCCGGGCCGACGACGCAGAGTTACACGGCCAACAGATTAAACAGGAAAGTCAGGGCGGACAGACATGCATCGGCTTCTGGGACCGGGCCGAAGAGTGGGTTTCGTGGAACGTGCGCTTCCCTGGTGCCGGCCGTTACCAAGTCAGCGCCGATTGCGCGACCGTCCACCCCGGCTCCCCATTCGTGCTGGAAATTGCCGGCCAATCACTCCCCGGCAAAGCTCCGCAGACCGCTGGCTGGGATAAGTTCGTTAGCATTGACCTCGGCGTCATTGAAATCAAACAAGCTGGCCACCAGCAAGTGAAGTTGCGACCGCAAGCCGCCGCCACCTGGCAGCCCATGAATCTTCGCTCCGTCCGCTTCACCAAGGCGCAGTAATTCAATCGCATAGTCACCACAAAACTTACCTGAGAATAGTATGGAACCTCACATGAAGACTCTGAGTTCAAGAACCACCCAAGACGCCGGAAGGGCACGCGAGGCCATCACCGGCCAAGCATTCAGACTGCGGGCCGCGGCGGCACTTTGCGCAGTGTCGCTCCTTTGTGGCGTCGGGGCACAGGCGCAGAGTGCCCCCTATGCGCATACTTCACCGGCCACCGGGATTGGGCCTGCCAATGCCACGTTGGACGGCCTGGCGGTGGCCAACGGCCTGGCCACCCAGGGCTGGTTCGAGTGGGGGACCAATGCGGCCTTCACCGAACGAACAACTCCGGCGGACTTGGGCGACAGCGGCTCGGTCATTCGTGTCCAGGCTGCGCTGACGAATCTCCTTCCCAGCTACGGGTACGACTTCCGGTTGGTGGTAAGCAATTCCTCCGGAGTGGTGTACGGAGCGCGTCAGCGGTTTACCTTGGAAGCAAACTTGAAGCTCGCCTGGGGCACCACCAATGACATTCGCTACACGATGGCGCCCCGGTATGCGGTGGCCGGCGCAGCCTGCGGCGAATCCAGCGGCCTGGCCTTGAAACTGGATGGCACCGTGCTGGCGTGGGGTAGTTCCAGTGCCGGTTCCCAGACCAATCTGCCGCCCGGATTGGCCAGCGTGGTGGCGCTTTCCGTCGGCCAATCCCACGACCTGGCCTTGCGTGCGGGGGGAACCGTGCTGGCCTGGGGCGTCAACACTTCAGGTCAGACGAATGTGCCAGTAACTCTGAGCAATGCGGTGGCGGCGGCCTGTGGTGCAAATCATAGTGTGGCGTTACGCGAGAATGGAACCGTGATCGCTTGGGGAGCCAACGCTTCCGGGCAGACCAATGTCCCCGCCGCTCTGAGCAACGCCGTTGCGGTGGCAGCGGGCGTCAGCCACTCGGCGGCGCTCCTGGCCAATGGCACGGTGCGGGTGTGGGGTGATTCCACTTATACCAACGTGCCGGCGCACTGGACCAACATCGTCAGCATCGCCTGCAGTTCCAACGCGACGCTCGCCCTGCGGGCGGATGGCACCGTTACCTCCTGGCCGGTCGTGAGCATTCCCGCCGACTTCACCAACGTGCTCCAGCTTGTGGCATATCCCAACGGAACCAACTTTGCCGCAGTCAGGATGGACGGGACGATTGGGGTTAACGGAGTGACTATTCCAACTTACGGACAGACTAACGGAGCGGTGTCCGTGGCGCCCGGAAAAAACTTCGGGTTTGCGCTCGTGCCGATCTCCCAAGGCCCTCCGATGGCGGGCACGCTCCCGCCAGCCAAGATTCGCCCGACGGCGGTCGTGCTGGCAGGCATGGCGTCCGCCAACGGCCTTGCTGCCAGCGCCTGGTTCGAATGGGGAACCAATGCGTCTCTGGGCCAGACCACGCCCCCGGCGGCAGTGCGTGCCAGTAGCGTGGTGCGCTGGGTCACTGCGGAGGTGAATGGTTTGCAGGAAGGCGGCATCTACGTCTGCCGGCTGGTGGTCAGCAATGCCTTGGGCTTGGCCCGCGGTCCCTTGCAGCGGTTTACCACGGGAAACAAGCTGGCGGCGTGGGGAACGGGGTGGGTCAGTAGTCCTTACAGCGGGCCGATCATCGCTGTTCCTGCCGGAATAACCAATGTCGTCAGTGCGGACAATGGACGCAATCATACCCTAGCGTTGTTGAACGACGGAACCATCCGTTGTTTGAGCGACACCAACTACTACAACTTCAGCGTTCCCGACGGTTTGACCAATACCGTCGCTGTGGCAGCGGGCTGGTCACACTGTGTTGCGCTCCAGGAGAATGGGACGATCACGGCGTGGGGATGGAATGGAGGAGGCCAAACCAATGTCCCGGCCGGCTTGAGCAACGTCGTGGCGATTGGTGCCGGAGGCTGGCACTCCGCCGCGCTGACTCGAGACGGTCAGGTCATCGTTTGGGGAGGAGCGGGCCTTACTGGTGTCAAGGAAATGACAACGATCCCTTCCTCCGCGTATAACCTGGTGTCCATCGCGACCTCGGGTGACCGCATGGTGGCCTTGCGCAATGACGGTCAAGTCGTGGCGTGGGGAGATGGGGCCACCGCGACCAAGGTGCCGTCCAGTATGACGAACTGCATCGGTATCGCCGGGGCCGTGTGGGACTCGGCCGCCATCAAGCCGGATGGGACGGTGCAAGTGTGGGGTGCGAACGATTACGGTCAGACGAACGTGCCACCCGGTTTGAGCAACGTAGTGAGCGTCTCAGGTGGATGGTTTCACCTCGTCGCGCTCCGGGAGGATGGCTCCGTGGTTCAATGGGGGAGCAGCGACATGGGCCGAACCAACATGCCTCCCGCACTGGTAAATGTTGCCGCGGTGGGGACGGGAGATCTTTCCACCTTTGCCATCGGGCCGAATGTGCCTCCGTTAGTCTATTCGGACAGTGTCACCGGCTACGTGAATGCGGCCTCCGTCATCTCTCTCCGCGCCTACGAGCCTAACGGGGATCCTATCTCCCGCCGGATGTGCTCCCTGCCCGCCCACGGCGGATGTTACCAATACAACAACGGCGTGCCCGGAGCGCCCATCCTCGAAACCAACAGCGTGGTCACCGATCCCGATGGCCGCATCATCTTTGTGCCTGAATCCGGCGCGGGTGGCAGCCCCCTGACCGCTTTCAGGTACCTGGCCAGCGACGGGGAGGCCGATTCCGCCCCGGCCACCATCACGGTGCATGTCGTCCTGCCTCCGCAGCCGTCCCTGGTGGCGGCGGGTTCCGGGATCACCACCAACGGGGCGTTTCTTCTGAGTTTCACCGGAGCTTCCAACGTGACGTATCGGGTGTGGGTCTCCACCAATCTGCTGAACTGGGAGCCGCTGGGCCTGGCCCAACCTATCAGCAACGGCTGGTTCCGGTTCCTGGACCTCAACGCTACCAACGACCCGCTGCGATTCTACCGGGCGGGAGCGCTGTAATAGGCCTACGGCCTGTGCATAACTGAACCCGTAGCAAGGGGCCGGCATAGGAAGTTTGCCGGCTCGCACGGGGCGCTCACGAACTGCCGCCCGGCGTTGAGCGGAGAAGCGGGACGGCCGCTCGTGCCGCAGCGTGATCGGCGGCGCGGACGGCCAATGCGGCGGCGCGTGCCTTGGAACAACCGCTGGCGGCCCAATACATGTTCGGCATCGGCGATAGGTTGCACCCACTTACCGCCGCAGTGCCATAGCCGTTCAGCCATGTCAGCCAGGTTAGCCATGTCGGTCACAGCGGGCTGCCGTCGTCACGGCGTAAGTCGGCGCTCCGTGATGCGAAGCCGGGCGCCGGCGGTGTGCTCGCCGCGACCACGGCTCCGAGCCGAAGGAATCGGCGACGCGAAAGGCTTTCGAGATTCATGGAATGGTGCAGATTGAGCAAACGGCCTCCAATTTTGTCAAACCCGCCGTGGGTCAAGTCTGCTTCGCCAGCGCGCTGCGCCAGCCCCACCCGTTTTGCTATTCCCCGCCTCCTGTCCCTGTGCTATCATTCTCGCCATGCGACGGACCTTCCTGCTCCCGCTCGCCGCGCTACTCCTGGCCTTGCCGGGACTGCGTGCGGCGAATGCCATTTCCACCCCGCCGGAGGAACAACTCACCTACCACACCGACGCCCGCTTTGGCCGCGTGCTCTTCATCCGCAACGAAGCCGCCCAGCTCACGGCGTCCGATGCCTTCTGGGCGCTCCGCTGCCGCCCTCGCCCAGCGGACCGATCCTCAACACCGCCGATCTCGCCCAGCCCGAATGGGCCGGAGCCGTCGCCACCGCCCGCGATTTCCTCCGCCGGCACGCGGGCGAATTCCTCGACGACTCACTTAGCCGCGGACGTCAGTCCGCGCCATCTCCTTCCCCGGAAGATCAGCGCCGACTGATGTCGGCGGCTACGGCGAATGCCTTCTCCCCCGACACCGACCTCGTGCCGCTGCGCGCCGAGCGCGACGCCCTGGGCATGACGCATGTGCGCTTCACGCAAACCTACCGGGGCCTGCCGGTGTTCGGCGCGGATGCCACCGTCCACCTGGCGGCGGACGGGCGCGTGAGCAGCGCCGGCGCGCGACTGGTGCCCGACATCCAGGTGGACGTTCAGCCCACGCTCACCCGCGAACAGGCGGTGCTGGTGGCCGTG
>CAINDV010000197.1 GCA_903847485.1 uncultured Verrucomicrobiota bacterium | reverse complement strand
GTGGTTTGCGCAAGCATAAGCCATTGGTGGACGCGGTTTTGGACTGGCTGAAATACCCTTCGCCGAAGTTGGTGCCACCCGAGGACCGGCTGGTCCTGGGGGGCGGTCACATCTGAAACCTGGGGCTGCCGGCACCCCAAAAACGCCGGTCTACTTCGGAATTCGGGTTTAAGCCGTTTGGCAACCAACCGGATAAGCAGGCAACGGTCTTTTTCAAGCGCGTCGCCCGGTGCAATCCGGCTGAGGAAGCGGAGCTGCATTGCCTCCTGTGGAACCAAGGCACCGCCACCATGCTCGTCGTGCGCGACGGCAACAAAGCTGTCCGTGTCTATTCCGCGCTGGCTCCGCCGGACAAGAAGCCCATCGGCGAACGGGACGACGCGCGGTTGGTCGAAGTTCATTCGCACATCCAGTCCGCGCTCGAACTCACGGAATTCGTGCGGCGCGTGGAAACTGGGCGCATCTACCACGACCATCAGGCGAAAGGTTGTGGCTCTTCCGAGAAGTTTGCTCCTGATTCGGTTTGCTCCTGATTCGTTTGGGCCACAGAGCGCTTGGCCCCCAAATAGCTAAATCGCAAAGGCTTGCTTCGAAAGGAGAACCTTCCTCGCTGATTAGCTTGCTTACATGCTGAGCCTTTGCGATTTAGCGATTTGGAGGCCAAACGCTCTTCGGCCCAACCGAATCAGGAGCAAACTTCTCGGAAGAGCCTCACAATGGTGCCCGCCGGGGTGGCCGTGCGGCCGGCATTCGTTGATGAAGTCGTCGGGTGCAAACGGATTCAAGAGTTCGCGCAGCGCCACGGTGCCAGTGGCCGGAAGGGCGGAATTCATGGCCGCCGGACTACGCCTGCAACTCTAACCCGTCAGCGACAATGTTCAACCCCGTAATTTCGGACGCATCATATTCTGTTGGTGTAGGTTACCAAACCTTTCGTAACACCATCTTCTAGGTTAAAAAGTTAAAAGAGTGAGGCTTTTGCCAAACTCCGTAGTGGCGCCGGCGCCCCGCCGGCGAAAGTCTGGCGGGCACCCTCGCCCGCCGGACCGGACTGCAACCGAGGCGGCGGCCAGACTAAGGCAGCCGGGGCGGCGGCCCCACTAAGCGACGACTCGGCAGGAAGCCCACGCCCTAACGGATTCGTGGTTTGGAAAGAGGCTCTGGTTAAAAGGGTTAAAAGGTTAAATACAGGTGACAGCTAGATCTCCCATCAGGTGTGTCTAAGATTGTACGCAAACTGTTCTCTTTGTGTTCTCTGTGTTCTTTGTGGTTAATCAACTGCTTGTTCTAGGTTGATCTCCTCGACTGACTGTGACTCCGCGGTAGCCCGCGAGCAAAGCAGGATGAACCAATGCCTGTTCGACTTACCCTACGGCAGCCGGTATTGCGCCCAACGCCCGCTGCTGTCCTGTTTGAGTTTGCCCGCGCGATGAAGTTTGCGCAGCAGATACCAGGCCCGGTGCATTCCTACTTGGAGTAACTCCCGACATTCGGCGTTGTTGATGCTGCCTTCCCGTCGAACTTGGGCTAAGATAGTCGTCTCCTCAGACCCCGTGCCATTTAAGTTCAGTGCTCCAGGCGCTGAGGACTCCGGCACTGCCGTGGCTTGGTCTGTCTTGGTTTGAGCCAGCTTAGTTGTTCCGCCCAGTCGGCCGCCAACATGCAAATGTTCCGGGCCGATCACTCCACCACCGCTGTCTATCAGCGCCCGCTCAACTAAGTTGCGCAGTTCCCGGACATTGCCGGGAAAGTCATGCTGCTCCAAAGCCGCCAGCGCCGTCGCACTCAAACTGGCTCGTTCCATCCCCATTTCGCTGGCGAGCGTTCTTAAGAAATGCTCGGCCAGCAAGGCTATATCCTCCTTGCGCTCCCGCAATGGCGGCGACTCTATCGCGAAGCGCGCCAGGCGGAAGAACAGGTCTTGGCGGAACTTACCCGTCTCCATCGCCGACTCAAGTTCCGCGTTCGTTGCCGCCAACACACGCACTTCCACCCTCCTCGCTTGCGCCGCGCCCACCGGCGTTACCATTCCGTCCTCCAGCACGCGCAGCAGCTTCGCCTGCAAAGCAAGCGGCATGTCACCTATCTCGTCCAAGAACAGTGTCCCGCCGTGTGCCTGCTCGAAGCAGCCTTTACGATCCGCCGTCGCGCCGGTGAAGGCACCTTTGACATGGCCGAACAAGGTGGACTCCGCCAACTCGCCAGGAATAGCGGAGCAATTCACCGCGATGAACGGCCCCTTCGCCTTCGGCCCGCCATAGTGGATGGCTCGCGCGATTAGTTCCTTGCCCGTTCCGCTTTCACCCGTGATCAGCACGCTCAGGTTTCCGAAACTCTGCGCCCGCCGGATTTCCTGGACGAGTTGTTGAAACGCCGCGCTTCGCCCCACAAACGCCGCCAAACCCCACCGCTCCGCCTCGCGTGTGGAAATAACCGAGAGTTGCTCATCTGCCACCTGTAAAGCCTGCTCCGCCTGCTGCCGCCGGTTGATCTCCGCCTCCAGTTCCGCATTGCGCCGGGCCAACTCTTGTGTCAGCCGGTGAATCTTCAGGTGCGTCTCGACGCGGATCAGCACTTCCTCGGCTTGAAACGGCTTGGTGATGTAATCCACGCCGCCAACGCGGAAACCTTCGATGATATGCTTCATCTCCTCATGCGCGGTGATGAAGATGACCGGTACGGCTCGCGTCGCCTCAGACTGTTTGAGCCGCCGGCACACCTCGTAGCCGTTCATGCCCGGCATGGTGATGTCCAGCAGTATCAAGTCAGGCAGCGTGCGCGCCACGATCTTCAGAGCCACCTCCCCGCTGGGCGCGGCGAGAATCTCATAACCGGCGCCTTCCAGCGCTTCGCTCAGCACGTTGAGGTTCGCCGGTATGTCATCTACGACCAGCACTTTCGCGCCGCGCAGAGTCAGGGGTTGCGGATTTATATTCATCGCCAGAGAGTTGTAACGCAGAGACGCCTAGGGGCAAAGACCCAAAGTGAGGCGCTTGACCTTTCCTCTGGGTCTATGTGGCCACAGACCCAGTCATCTTGTTATCCGCCTGCACGCTGCCCAGCAACTTCGTCACGCCGTCCATGTCATAGACCTGCGCCCGTTCCCGCAGCGCGGCCGCCACGGGTTGCGCCGCCGGACCCAGCTTCTCCACCTCCTCGACACATCGCTTCAACTCCGTCGCGCGATGCCCTTCCGCCGCCGCCTGCAACCGGGCCACCAACTCTACCGGCAACTTCACGCCGGAGAAGTCTTGGGCGGTGGCCGCCGGTTGCTCTCCGACCGCTGCCGGCTCCGCCTCAAACTCGACACTCAACAGCCTTTCGAGCAGCGGATACAGTGCGTCGAACTTCACCGGCTTCGCGAGCACGGCATTGAAGCCTGCCTGGTGATACCGTTCCTGCTCCTGCGCCAACATGCTGGCCGAGAAGGAGACCACCATCACCCCTTCCCCCAAGCTGGCGCGAATCCGGCGCGTGGCCTCCAAGCCGTCAATATCCGGCAGCCGCACATCCATGAAAATGATGTTCGGCTTCTGGGCCAAGGCTAGTGCCACGCCCTCCACACCCTTCGCCGCGGCACTAACCTGACAGCCGAGCGCGGAGAGCATCTGGCATAAGACATCGCGGTTCTCCCGCACGTCATCCACCACCAAAGCCCGGACGACCGTGCCACGCTTGAGACGGCGGGCCGAGCCTCCCGGCACGCTACTGCCACCAGGGCCGGGCGACACTTTTCCCTCCGCCAGAGCCAAGGGAACCTCGAACCAAAACCGCGACCCTTTCCCCGGCGTGGAGTCGAACTCAATGCGCCCGCTCATCAGTTCAACCAACCGCTGCGCAATAGCCAACCCCAGGCCCGTGCCGCCCTTTAGTTCCACGCCCGCGCCTTGCTCAAAAGGCTTGAAAAGCCGCGCCCGCAACTCCGGCGCGATACCCGGCCCGGTGTCACTGACTTCAAAACGGAACGTAGGACCGGCGTCGCGCCTGTCTCTCTCTTCTCCCCCGGCTGTTGCCGCGCTCGCACTGGCAGTCTGTTCCACCCTGAGCACGACTTCCCCCTTATCCGTGAACTTCACCGCGTTACCAAGTAAGTTAATCAGCACCTGCCGCAGCTTCCCTTCATCACCGCACACGAGTAAAGAGTCAGGCTCCTGTTCTACTCTCCACGCCAACCCCTTCTCCCGGCACCGCGCCGCAAACATCGCCCCCATATCCCGCACTAACCCTCGCAGATCGAATACTCCGGCGTTCACCGCCATCCGGCCCGCCTCGATCTTCGAGAGGTCCAGGATGTCATTGATCAACCCTAGTAAGTGCTCGCCGCTGCGCTCGATCGTCTCCACAGCGGGTTGCAACGCCGCCGGCAACTGCCCGCCGCGCTGGAGCAACTGCGCATAGCCCAGGATGGCATTCATCGGGGTGCGGATTTCGTGGCTCATGTTAGCCAGGAAGGCACTTTTGGCCTGGTTCGCCTGCTCCGCCGCCGCCTTGGCGCGTTCCAAGTCCGCGTTCCGCGCTCCGAGTTCCGCGTTCATCCGGCGTTCCTGCTCCAGTAACTGCGCCGACAGCCGGGCTGTCTCCCGCCGCCGCACGGTCAGCCTCCATGCCAGCACCAGACACGTCAACGCCAGCGTCCCACCACTGCCACCCACCGCGAGTTGAGCCAGTAGGCCGGAGGCGCGGGCATTGTCCCACCACAACCGCACCGGCTGGGGCTGGAGCACCGGTTGCGGCCCCGCCAAAGCCGCCGTGAGGTCATTGGTCTGCCGACACTGCTCGCGGTAGTAACTCAGCGGATAGACTGGCTGAAGCTGGTTCCCAAACCGCACCGAAGCTTGGTCGTCACCGTGCCGAGAACTGCTGTAGCAAGCCGTCGCTGGGTGGTAGGCGAGCCATTCGCCGTCGTTGAAGATGACCACTTCCCGCTTTAATTCACCGGTGGACAAGTTCCAGAACCGCACAGTTCCGTCGTCGTTCGCGGTCACGAGAGTTCCCCCATCCGGGGTGACCGTGAGTGATTCCACTATCCCATAAGGCGTTTCGAATCTCCGCACTTCCTCCCAGGTTCCGACCCTCAAAAGTCTAACCGTGCTTTCCACAGCAATCGCTAGCATCTCGCCGGTCGGAGTGAACACCGGCAGAGCCGGTTCCGGTTCTGCTTGGAGGCCCAAGACGTCACGGCAGTCAATTTCCTTTACCAACTCACCGCTGACCATGTTCCAAATCTGAAGCCTACCTATCCCCCCATTGTCCCATGTCGTGGTGGCAAGATGCCGCCCATCAGGAACAAAAACGATGCGACAGACGTGGGAGTAATTGGAAAACATGAGCGTCTGGAGCAGCTTCCCACTAGGGATTTCCCAGATTTTCACCGTTTTATCATAGCCTGCGTTATCATAGCCTGCGGCACTGAGCCTGTCACCTTGTGGGCTGAAAGCCAACGCCGGCGACTCCAACCCCTTACCCTCGTTGCTTAACGTCAGCAGTAACTTGCCGATCGGAAGCGACCATATCATGACCTTCCCCTCGGCTTCCATGGCAGCGACGCGATCGCTTTGCTTGTTGAATGTAAAACAGTGAAAGGAGTTCGTTGCTTCGGAGAGTTTGATGAAACTCCGACTTTCCAGGTCAAACAGCCTGACCGAGGGTTGCCCGTATGTGGGTCCATCCGAAGATCTGGCCAGAAAGCGGTCGTTCGGGCTGAGAATGACCTCGTCGTAGTGAACTGTGAATTGAGACCATCCTTCGTGAGTCTGTGCAACAGCACCACTTGTGATGTTCAGAACGTCCACGCGACCGTAGCCCGCCCCAATGAGTCGGGTTCCGCGCGAGTTGATGGCACAGTCATTGAAGGCTCCGCCAAGTTGACTGTGCTGGCTCACCTCGCCGGTCCCGGCATCGAAGGCAAGCGCGGCCCAGGCATTGACTGATTTCTTTTTCGCGACGACAACCGAAGCCGAGCGTGCGGCGTGGAGCGTCACCGGGGTTAGCCCTTCGAAAGAACCTAGTGCTCTGTCTGTCGTGAATTGAGGGGTGAAAGCGATTAAGCTTGTACTTTTTAGAATTGCGCCTAATTGGAGTGGGTGCCAATCAAATATCGCATCCGCCTCACGCCCTCAGAACGCGCGCAACTCCAGGCCCTGCT
>CAINDV010000196.1 GCA_903847485.1 uncultured Verrucomicrobiota bacterium | reverse complement strand
GCTCGATGCGCCGGAGCCATCCCCGGCTGGCATCCACGGCGTCGGCGGCATGGGCAAGACAGCGCTCGCCCAAGCCTTCGCTTACAAGGAAGCCGATGCCTTTCCCGGCGGTTGCTGGCTGCTGCGCTGCGAAGGCCGCGACCGGCTGCTCACCGTCTTCCGCAACTTGGTGAACGATCTCGAAATCGAACTGACCGACGAGGAAAAGCTCGACGACGCCAAGGCCGTGCGGCGGGTGTTCGACGTGCTGCGTGCGCGCGGCCCGGCGTTGTTCCTGCTCGACAACGTGGACCATCCCGCGTTGCTGGCGCAGGAGCAGATGAAACTGCTGGCCGACCAACCGTGGGCGCGCGTGCTCTACTCCACCCGGCTGGCTCCGGACGAATTCACAAAAGCCGGAGCCGTGATTCGTCCGCTGGATTTGGACCGGCTGCCGGAGAATCAGGCCGTTGACCTCATCCGCCGCTATCAGCCGGGGCAGGCGTTTGCATCACCCGAACACAAGGCCGCCGCCCGCGAGATCGTTCGTGAGTTGAGCGGACTTACCCTCGCGGTGGAGACGGCTGCCGTCTATCTGGGGCAATGCGACGAGAGTGTGCTTCCCGAGGAGCAGAAGCAGCACGCCGTGGACGTGCGAAATTACCTCAACAAACTGCGTGAAGACCTGAAGACCGGCGGCAGCGAGGGCGTGATGAACCAACTGCGCGAAGTCACGGCCACGTTGCGGCCCACGCTGGCCCGGTTGGATGCTCCGGCCCGGACGGTTCTGCAAATTGTCTCATTGCTGGCACCCGACGGCGTGGCCCTGCCGTGGGTGCGCGTAATTGCCGGACAGAGCCACCCGGAACTGGCCAACGATGCCGCCACCGGCGAGAGCGATCCGTGGACACAATTGATCCGTGGCTTGATTGGTATGAGGCTATTCCAACCGACTGCCGAACCGCGCGTCGTAGCCATTCACCGCATCCTCCAGCGCGTGCTGGAAACTGAACTGCCGGAAGGGCGCGAGCAGCTTGAAGTGCGACTTGTGGACCATGTGAAGTCCCGTGCTGCGCTGCTGCAAAACGTTACGAACTGGGTGGAAGCCCGTTGGGAGGTAGAGCCTTTCGGCGCGCTTGCAGAAAGGTGGTCGGACGTCGGGATCCCGCAGGCCGCTTGGCTGCTCAGCAATGCTGGCGCCAGATGGCACGATTTGGCAGAGTGGTCGAAAGCCGAGTCTTTGATGCGGAGGGCGCTGGCGATCTGCGAGGCCAGCTTAGGCCCGGAAGATCCGGCCGTCGCCATGCCCCTCACGAATCTCGCCCAATTGCTTCACTCCACCAATCGGTTATCGGAAGCCGAGCCGTTGATGCGCCGCGCGCTTGCTGTCGATGAAGCCAAATATGGCCCGCGACATCCCAACGTCGCCATTAGCCTCAACAACCTCGCCCAACTCCTTCGTGATACGAATCAGATGGCGGAGGGCGAGCTGTTGCTGCGTCGCGCGCTGGCGATTGAGGCAGAACATTTCGGCCCGGACCACCCCAAAGTAGCCAGTGTTCTGAGCAATCTCGCGGATTTGCTGCGGGTCACCAATCGGCTGGCGGAGGCGGAGCCGTTGATGCGACGCGTGCTTGCTCATGCCGAACGAACATTTGGACCAAACCATACGGTCGTCGCCAAACGCCTCGGCAACCTCGCCGAATTGCTACAAGCTACAAACCGGTTTGAGGAGGCTGAACGGTTGATGCGGCGAGCGCTTACAATCACCAAGGGAAACCTCGGAACGAACGACCCCACCGTTGCTACAGCACTCAACAATCTCGGTTGGCAGTTGAAGCTGAGCGGTCGGCTTAAAGAGGCAGAGGAGCTGATGCGGCAAGCGCTAGCGATTGACGAGAAGGTCTACAGCCCATACCACGCCGTTATCGCCCGAGACCTGAACAACCTCGCCGCTCTGCTGCAAGCCACGAAGAGACTTGCCGAAGCCGAACCATTGATGCGACGTGGATTGGCAATAGAGGAAAGGAATCGTGGCCCGATTCACCCTCACGTGATAATTCAGCTCGACAACTTGGCTGGACTGCTACGAGCCACGAATAGGTTTGCCGAGGCAGAATCCTTGCTCCGTCGTGCTGCCAGTCTTGCTGAACAGAGCTTTATTCCCGACCATCCGGAACTCGCCATCCTCCTCAACAATCTTGCTCAGCTTTTACAATTCAGCGAACGCCTGGATGAGGCAGCGCCACTCATGCGGCGGGCCGTAGTCATCTTCCTTAAGTTCACTCGTGCGACTGGTCATCCGCATCCGCACCTGCATGCCACTGTGAAGAATTTTGCAGGGCTGCTGCACGCAATGGGTCTGAATTCGCAACAGGTGTTAGCTCAACTCGACGAAATCGGCGCTCCATACGGTGTTCACTTTGGTGGCAACTCACAGCGTTTCCCCTGATGAAAACAAAAAGCCCTCGCCGGGACTCGATCGAGGCCAATGCGACGTCTCCTCGTGTGATAGCCTAATTCCTAAACAGCTTTGAACAGCCCATGATCACAAACTGAAGAATCACTGCGACAATTAGTGCAACCGTGCCTGCTGTCTGGCTCTCTCCAAAGCAAAGCGCAACAACAATGAAAGAACCAATAACAAACAGCAAGAGAACGCAGCCGCTGTTAAGCTTACCACCGGCTTCCTGCCGCTCCTCTCGCTCTCCCAGCGAATACTGCGCTCTGGAAATAGGCTGCAAAGGAATACCACACTGGGGACAGATGTGAGAGGTCTCGTCAAAGATGGGAATATGGACAATACGCGAGAATCCACACTGCCGGCATTTCATTGGTATAGTCATCGCTTTAGCCGAATCAATCCTGCCATCTGAATCCCTTGCGCATCCGCTCCTCCGCAAGGTCATAGAACATCCGTAGCGCCGTAAAGAACGCGGCGGGATAAGGGTTTGCAGTCCGATTGGTGGACACAAACCATATAACCGTGTCCAGGGCTGCTGCCTCATAGTGGGCAAAACGTGGCCGTATCCTCGTCTCGGCAATTTCTGGAGCGAGTCCATTGCGGCCGAGATTGTCTATCGCACGGTTGAGATGTCCACGCAAGAGCGCCTGCTGGGGATGCCCTTCGTAGGTCTCACTGAAAAACTCATACTGGCCAGACTCCATTGTTTCGCGCATGAACTCTCCGGCTGCGAAAACGGCCAAATACTTCAGGATGTTCCCTCGCAAAATGTCTTTCTCCGGGTATTTCGAAGCGAGACGTGCCCCAATGTCTTGGATGATACTCATCGCGTGAGCGATCTTGTGTTCTGGTGTTTGCTGTCGGCCGAATAGTCTGGAAAAAATGCTCATAGTTGCCCACTCACAATTTCGCCTATCATCAATAGTCGGATGTCCCACTGCTTCATGGATCGGCCTCGACCGCAGAGTCGCCGCAGATGCGATCTTCAAAGGTGGCGTCTTCGGGATGACGGTAGCACGCGGCAAAGTAACCCGCCAGCCGAAGCGGAACTTCGGGCGTCAAACGCAGGGTTTCCTGTGCGAGCGTGATGAGAACCGGCTCACCCTGGAGCGCCTGTTGGGCTGCCTCCCGCAAGTTCTGCTGCGCTTGATCCAATGTCAGCGTCATGGTGGCAAGGTAGCAGTATCGCGCAGGCACGGCAAGACTGCTTTTGCCCCGAATCGGCCATCCCCATCGCGCTCGACACCGGGTGGCCTCACGGCATAATGATGCGCAACCAAAAAGCGGAAATCCATGCCCTGCGACCTCTTCATCAGCTACTCGCGCCGCGACAACGAGGAGGGCCGCATCACGCAACTTGTTGAGCGCATCAAGACCGACTTCGCTCCCTTCGCGAAGCGTGAGCTCGTGCCCTTCTTTGACCAGCAGGAAATTCATGGGATGCAAGACTGGCGGCAGCGCATCCTTCAGGGCCTCCGCGAATCGCGCCTGCTGCTCGCCTGTCTTTCCCCGGCGTATCTCCAGAGCGAGTATTGCGAATGGAGTTTGTCGAATACCTCAAATACGAAATCGGTCACCTGCACGGCTTCAATGGCGTCGCGCCGATTTACTTCGTCGAAGTGCCGGGCTGGGACAGCAGGGATTTCGAGCAGCAATGCACCGCCTGAATTGCCGAGTTGCGCAAGCGCCAGCACTTTGATCTGCGCCCCTGGCATGACCAGGGCGAGGAAGCCCTGCGCGAAACCGCCGTGCTGGAACGTATGGGCAAGCTCAACCGCCAGATTGTCCAGACCATCACGCGCGGCGAACGAGCCGAGAAAAGCCTCCGCAACGTGGACGCGCACAACCCGCACTTCATCGGCCGCACCGCCAATCTGCGGATGCTGCGCGAGAACTTCGTCACGCCCGGCCACATCGGCGTGGTCACCGCCGTCAACGGCCTCGGCGGGCTGGGCAAGACCGCGCTGGCTATCGAATACGCCCACGCCTTTGCCGACGAATACGGCGGCGGACGCTGGCAGGTGCGCTGCGCGGGCAAGGACGACCTGCGCCTCGCCCTCGCCGAACTCGCCACGCCCATCGGCTTCGAGTTCACCGACTACGAAAAGAAAAACGCCGACCTCCAGTTCGAGCGCACCCGCCGCGAACTGAAGAAACTCGCCGACGCCCCGTTCGGAGTCCCGCCTTTAGGCGGTCCTTTGGGCGAGCAGTAAGGCCGTCCGGAACTGCCGCCAATCGCCAATTAGGCGATTCTGAACCTTGCACTGTGCAGGATGACAGGTTATTGTGCGCTTAATGTATCTCAAAAGAGCAGCCGAACAGGCATTGAAGGACATTCTGGCGGGCGACAAGGTCGGCGTCATCCTGGGCGCGCGGCAGGTAGGGAAGACGACTTTGGTGGAGCACGTCCTGGCGGGGCAGCCGGCGGCGTTCCTCAATTTCGATGTCGAGGTGGACAAGGCGCGTTTCCTCGCCGCTGCCGCCTTGTCACCTACCGATGGCCTGCGCTCGCTCGGCAATCCGTCGGTGCTGGTGATTGATGAGGCGCAACGTCTGCCGGAGGCGGCTCGCATCATCAAGGGCTGGCACGATGCCCGGCTGCCGGCGAAGTTTCTGCTGCTCGGCTCTTCGTCGCTGGATTTGCTCGACCAGGCGGCGGAGAGCCTGACCGGGCGCAATCGCAAGCTGGTGCTGCCGCCGCTGCTGTTTTCCGAGGCGCTGGGCACGCAGGTTTGGGCCGGCGGTGGCGTCTCGCCCGACCATTTGTGCCAGCATTTCGCGCCGCAAGTGCGGGCTTTCCTGCTGCAGCGGCTCAACTTCGGCAGTTATCCCGAAGTCGCGACCAGCGAGGCCCCAGTGCCGCTGCTGCGCGAATTGAGCTCCGACTATCTCTGGAAGGACGTGCTCCAGACCGGCCTGGTCAAGACGCCGGAGCTTATCAAGCGGTTGCTGTTGCTGCTCGCGCATCAAGCCGGTGCGGAGGTGTCGGTGAACGAACTGGCGACCCAGCTTCAGATGGCCCGGCCGACGGTGGATCGCTATCTGGACCTGCTGGAACAGACTTTCGTCATCTTTAGGCTGCCGTCGTTCAGCACCAATCCGCGCAAGGAAATCGCCAAGAGCCAGAAGGTGTTTTTCTGGGATACGGGCATCCGCAACGCCTTGCTAAACGCTTTCTCGACCGAAGAATTCCGGCCCGACATCGGCGCGCTGTGGGAGAACTGGGTCATCGCCGAGGCGGCCAAGCGCAATGCCTTGCTCGGCTCGCCGGCGGAATTGTTCTTCTGGCGGACGCGGGCGCAGTCGGAGGTGGACTTGGTGGTGAAACAGGGAAGCAGCCTGCGAGCCTTCGAGATCAAGTGGTCGCCGCGCCGCGTGTCGGGGCGGGCTTTCCGGGATGCATACGGCGTGGAGGTTGAACCGGTTCGCTCGGACAACCCCTTCGCGGCGGACATCCTCAAGACTTGAGATCGTGAATCCATTCATCCGCCAGGCGCCGCCGCGTGGCCTGCTCCGCTGGCTGCCCGGCCTGCGGTTACTGCGCACTTACCAGCGAGCCTGGCTGGCCAAAGACGTGTTTGCTGGTCTGGTGCTGACGGCTGTGTTGGTGCCCGTCGGCATGGGCTATGCCGAAGCCGCCGGGTTGCCCGCCCTTTACGGCCTTTACGCCACGATCGTCCCGCTTCTCGCCTACGCGGTCTTCGGGCCGAGCCGCATCCTGGTGCTGGGACCGGATTCGGCGCTGGCCGGCCTGATCGCCGCCGCGATCCTGCCGCTGGCTGGCGGCGTTCCGGAGCGAGCGGTGGCACTGGCGGGCATGTTGGCGCTGCTGTCGGGAGGTTTGTGCATCGTGGCTGGGCTGGCGCGGTTTGCGTTCATCACGGAGTTGCTCTCTAAGCCCATTCGCTATGGCTATCTCAACGGGATTGCGCTCACGGTCTTGATCGGCCAGTTGCCCAAGCTCCTCGGCTTCTCCGTCCCGGGCGACAGCCTGCTGCAAAAGGCCAGCGGCCTGGTCCAAGGCGTGTGGCACAGCCAGGTGAACCCGGTGACGTTCGCGCTCGGCGGCGGTTGCCTGCTCCTGATCCTCGCGCTCAAACGTTGGGCGCCGCGCGTCCCCGGCGTGTTGCTTGCCGTGGTCGGCGCCACGCTCGTGGTCGGGGTGTTTGATCTGACTGCGCGGGCCGGCGTCTCCGTGGTGGGACCGATGCCGCAAGGGCTGCCGGCGTTGCGGTGGCCGTCGGTTTCCCTAGACGAACTGGGACCGTTGCTGGCGGCCGCGGTGGCCATCGCCATGATGTCCTTTGCCGAAACCAGCGTGCTGGCGCGCACCTTTGCCCTGCGTGCCGGCGAGGAAACCGATGACAACCAGGAACTGATCGCGCTGGGCGCGGCCAACGTGGCGGCTGGATTGTTCCAAGGCTTCGCCGTCAGCAGCAGCGCCTCGCGCACGCCGGTGGCGGAGGCGGCCGGCGCCCGGACGCAACTCACGGGGGTGGTGGGCGCGGCCTGCATCGCGCTGCTGTTGGTCTTCGCGCCCGCTTTGCTGCGCCATCTCCCTCATGCCGCGCTCGGTGCGGTGGTGATCGCGGCTTGCCTGGCGCTGGTCGAGGTGTCCGAGGTGGTCCGATTGTACCGCTTGCGGCCTGGAGAGTTCGCGTTGTCCGTGGTGTGTTTTATGGGCGTAGCGTTGCTGGGTGTTGTGACGGGCATTTTCATGGCCATCGGCCTGGCGCTGCTGGCGTTCATCTGGCGCGCGTGGCGACCCTACTCCGCCGTGCTGGCCCGCGTCGAGGGCGTGGGCGGTTGGCACGACATTGCGCGTCATCCGGAAGGCCGCCGTATCCCAGGCCTGGTGCTCTTCCGCTGGGATGCCCCGCTGTTCTTCGCCAATGCCCAAGCCTTCCACGACCAGGTGCGGCGCGCCGTGGCCACCGCGCCGACGACTACCCGCTGGGTCGTGGTCGCAGCGGAACCAGTCACGGACGTGGACATCACCGCCGCCGACGCACTGCTGGCGCTGGACGCGGAGTTGCATCAAGCAGGCGCGGACCTGTTCTTCGCCGAGATGAAAGGCCCGGTGAAAGACCGGCTGAAGCGCTACGGCCTGTTTACCCGGCTCGGCGCGGAGAACTTCTTCCCCACCCTCGAGCAGGCCGTGGAGCGGTATCTGGCGACGCACGAGGCGGTTTGGGACGCAAGGAAGAAGTAAGACGCCGGGGCAAGAGGGGTGCGTGACCGCAGAGTAAATTTGTTCAGGCGGCGAGTTTGACTTTGAGATAGTTGGCGTTGTTGAGGCGATCCCAGCATTCATCCCACCGGTTGCTTTTGAGCGCCAGGCGG
>CAINDV010000195.1 GCA_903847485.1 uncultured Verrucomicrobiota bacterium | reverse complement strand
GGGATCCACCAAGCCGGCCTGAGTCGCCAAGTAGCCGACAGCGGAGCGGGTCATCTGGGTGGCAAAGGCGTAGTCAATATATCCGGGTGTGTCAATCGAATCGCTGGGTTCGTGGTAATGGCTGTTAGTCCCGTTTTCGATCAGCAAGCAGGCTTGGAAGCCTAGGACTTCAAACGAATTGTGATCGCTGTCGGGAGTAGGACCGCCGACGGTGGTAACCAAGCTAGGCGCATAAAGAGCCACCGCGTTACTAAGTGCGAACTTTATGGGACTGGAGGACACATCGGCATAAATGGCCGCGGCGTTTCCCGCGTTGCTGTTATGGGCGATCATGTCGAGGGAGACAACACCACCTATGAAGTTAGTCTGGTGTTGGCTGGCGTAGCTCTTACTGCCGACGAGATCAACTTCCTCCAAGTCGAAGGCAATGAAGACCACGGTGGCTCCAAACCGGTATTGGGAGAGCACGCGCGCCGCCTCCATGACGCCGGCGACGCCGCTGGCATCGTCGTCCGCGCCAGGATTGTCCACTGAATCGTAGTGGCCACACACGATGTATGTTTCGTTAGACCGGGCCGTGGTGCCAGGCAAGACCCCAACGACGTTGTAGAAGGTTTGCTCTTGGTAGGGGAAGGGATCAAGCCGAGTTTGCAGCCCCAAGCTGGTGAAGTGATTGAAAATGTTGGAACGGGCCATGTCATGCTGAGGACCCGCTGGCCCCCGGTTATCTCCCAGGCGCGTGTAAAGCACATTGTCCAGATAGTGCTGGTAGTTGCTCTGGCTGACGAACGCGACCACCGGATCAACCGCCGCCGTGAGCTTAGGCAAAGGCACGGTGATAGCGGCTGAGTAATCGCTCGTATCCTCGCTGGTTTGCGCCTGCACATGCACGAAGTAATTGGACCCGGGATTCAGGTTGGAAAGCAACCGCTGGGTGGCGGTGCCGGTGGAGAGCGCATTGAAGCCTATCACCAGGTTGCCGGCCTCGAATCCCGGGCTGGTCGCCACTTGCAGTCGGTAGTTAGTGGCATCGCTCACCGAACTCCAGTTGGCAATGAAACTGGTGGAGGATACTACCGTCGGCTGAGTCAGCACCGGTGCGGGGATCTGGGAACGAACCGTTTGCGAAAACCCCAAGAGTGCCAACAGCAGTAAGCCGACGGGGTAAACGAGAGCGGAAGAAGACAACTTCCACCAACTTATGCCCAGCACGGTGGGGCGATTGAGTTGGGGACGATGGGCCTGTAGATGGCTTACCGCGTCGGTGGACGTGGCGCGCTGCTTATTGGACGAATGTAAGTACATGGGTGGGAGACTACCATGAGACACTGGAGTGTCAAGTGGCAAGCAAGGATTTCGGGGCGCTTTGGAGATCAACCGTTTTCTTCCGGGCCAGGGTGTGTGTGGCGTGGCCGTAGTAGGCTTCGGCACATTCCATGATGGTTTCCGAGAGGGTCGGATGGGGATGCACGGTGAGGGCAATGTCTTCGGCTGTGGCGCCCATTTCGAGGGCTAACGTGCCTTCGGCGATAAGCTCGCCGGCGCAGTGGCCGACGATGCCGACGCCCAAGACGCGTTCGCTGGCTGGGTCAATGAGCAGCTTGGTAAGGCCGTCGGTGCGGTCGAAGGACAAGGCACGTCCGGAGGCTGACCAGGGGAATTTGGCGACCTCGAAGGGTATGCCTTTCTCGCGGGCCTCGGCTTCGGTCAGGCCACACCAGGCGAGTTCGGGATCGGTGAAAACGACGGCGGGGATGACAATGTTTTCGTTGGAGCTGTCCTGG
>CAINDV010000194.1 GCA_903847485.1 uncultured Verrucomicrobiota bacterium | reverse complement strand
CGGTCCTGGCCCGGCGGGCAGAATGGCTGGTTTGGCGTCGGATGAGTCCATCGACCCGGTGGGCACAATGGCCGGTTTTGACAGGGCTTCTTTTCGCGCCGCGAGGCGGTATTTGGCCACGGTTTCCCGGTTGATGCCCAGCTCGCGGGCAATCCGGCGCTGCGACCAGCCACAGCCAGTTAAGGTTGCAATCGATTGTTGTATATCCATTTTGAGTTGATTCACCTTGGGCATGTGCCGCAAACGCGGCCGCAAACACAATGATTCAATGGCTGGTTTTGAGTGCCCGCTGACACCGTAAACCAGTCCGTCTGGAGAACTCTGCACACCACCTTGTTGGCGTGGGGTTCATCCGTTAGTGCTGCGCTTGGGCGCGCTAATCGAACGGTTTTAGCTTGTCGAAAACGCCCGTGAACGGTTAGGGTTCGTCAATGCACGCGACATCAAACCGGGGTAATTCCATCGAAATCCACATCCGCGCCCTTTTGGGGCTGCTCATGCTCTGCACCTTTTATCTTCGAGGGCAGGCGCAGGCGCAACCGTCGAATTCAGTGGAAACGGATCTGGCACTGCGACTCCGTGCCGAACAAGGGGAGAAGCAGGCGAAGGCCATGGCTGCGGAATTACGCCTTCGCGCCTATGCCGCCGACATGAAGGCGGCGCACGTAGCCATTGAGCAAAACAGCCGGGGCCAAGCAGCTAGATTACTGGCGAGGTATCGGGCCAAACCCGGAGAAGAGGATTTGCGCGGAGTGGAGTGGCGATACCTGTGGCAGCATTTGCGGGGAGATGAAGTATCAACTTGGCAGCGCCAAGGAATGGTGAATTGGGTGCAATGCACCCCCGACGGGCTTACGGTGTTCAGCGGAGAGCGGGACCAGAAAGTGAAAGTTTTGAATAGCCAGACAGGCCGTGTGATACGCGAGCTGGATATTACAAACCATTATTATGGGCCAATCGCTGTTGGCCGGGACGGTAAGCATATTGCCAGTTGGGACGATGGCGTTCTTTCGGTTCACACGACTTTGGACGGGCAGCTTGTGGCACGTACCACTGTTCAGGGTGTGCAGCAGGTAAACGTTTTGCAGGACGGACAGTTCGTTGCTGCTGCTGTTCAGGCAAGCGTCCTCATCTTTCGAGTCGGAAGCACGGGTGGCATGACCCAGGAACTTAGCATTCCCGTGACAAAAGATACGACGGTTTCGTTCACACCGGATGGCAAACAATTGCTCTTGGGAGGGGACGGAGAACCTCGCACACCGCGCGAATTCGCGATCCCGGGCGGACAGGAGTTGCACGTGGGTGCTTCCCCACTCAACATTAGTGGACAATTGGCGGTTGACCCCACAGGACGCTACTTGCTCTCGATCAAGCATAACCAAATGAGCTTGTATCTGCTGGAAACCCGGCAGTGCTTATGGGCCAACACGAACCTGCACAAGTCAGAAGTGAGAAAGGTCGTATTTTCAAAGGATGGGGAGCAGATGGCGACCGCATCCTTCGACCAAACAACGGCGTTGATTCGCACCCGGGATGGAGCCTTGCTGGGGCGGCTGCGGGGACATCAAAACGAAGTTTGGACGATTGATGGCTCCCCAGATGGCCAGTTTCTTTTCACCGGCAGCAAGGATGGAACAATAAAGAAGTGGCGCTGGACAGCTCCCAAAGAAAACAGGCACGTCCTTTCCGAGCATGAAGTGCTGGTTCCCAAGGTACGCCAGGGCGATCCGCTGTTGACCTTCGACACCGCCTCGCGACGGTTGTCAAAGTGGTCCGGCCTGGAACGAACATCGTGGCCGATCTCGTCCAACCTGCCCACCCCCGCCACTTACTCGGGATTGGTACAGAACGGATATCACATCGGCGAGATGGGCGAACTTGTGATTCTGGGCACGAACAACGTCCTCACGGTTTCCGACCTTTCAGCGGGCACCATCTCACGGAAGGTCGTTTTTGGGTCGGGCGACATCTGGGGGACGGTGATCTCGGAGAACCGGCAGACATTGGCGCTCATTCGGGGCAGCACCAACACCAGTGTGGTTCCCGTCGAACTGTGGGATCTCGGTGCGGGTCGGCTCATTCGCAAACTCCCGCTGCTGGACTGCACGGAGTGGTATCCGCCGTCGCGGCTGATGACCTTTTCCCGGGACGGCCAGTTCCTCGCGTACCCCGATGGACACTACGATGTGGTCGTCTGGAATCTGAAGGAAGACAAGGAAGTGGGCCGCTTTCATGGTGCGACCTGGTTTTTGCGGCATGTCTCGTTTTCGGGGGACGGTAAGCATCTCGCGGGGGCCGGGGCCGAGGGGGTGATCTACATTTGGAATGTGGCGACCGGACGTCTTGCCACCCCACCATTGGAAGGCCACGGCTCCGGTATCCTGACCGTCTTCTTTTCTCGTGATGGGCGGACTCTCATCAGCGCAGGCGACGACAACAGCGTGCGTTTTTGGAGCACGGCCAATGGTGGATGCGCCCCAAGCACCCATGATGTAATGGTCCAGAGCAAAACTTACGCTGCTTTCCAACTGTATCCAGGCCCCATCGAACACAATACCGCCCACTGTCACTCTAATTGAACCAGAGTAAACTCCTGTGGATACCCCATACCCACCATCATCAGACACCCAGGGGCTGAGATTGTTTTGTATTGGCCCCATGCATTTGTATGGGTATTGTACCACGAGTGTGCTCGACGCATATGCCTGATAT
>CAINDV010000193.1 GCA_903847485.1 uncultured Verrucomicrobiota bacterium | reverse complement strand
CTGGGCTGGAGGGTGGCGTCGAGCACGGTGAGGCCGCCGGTGAAGGTGTAGTTTGCCGAGTTGTTCGCCTAGGCGGTCGTCACTGGCTCGGAGAAACTTACGGTCGCGCGGTCCAGCGTGGCGCTGCCGTCGAGGCGAACGATGGTCGGCGGGCTGGTGTCCGCCGTGACGGTGAGCAGCGCCGGGCTGCTGGTGATGCTGCTGAAGGCGTTGGCGACGACGACCGCGAAGGCGCTGCCGCTGAGGCTGTAGGGCGCGCTGACGATGGTGTAGTTGGTGGCGGTGGCCCCGGGAATCGGAGTGCCGTTGCGGAGCCACTGATAGGTGTAAGGCGGCGTGCCGGTGGGCACGACGGCGAACGCCGCTGGAGCTCGCTCGGCGACGGTCTGAGCCTGTGGCTGCGCGGTGATGCTGACGGGCGCGCTCGGCGTGAGGCTGGAGAGGAAAGCGCCGGGGATGGGAGCGTCGCCAGCCGCGGGCGCGCTCATGCCACGGAGGCGCCAAGTGACGGCGAGGTGGTCGCTGCCGGTGGATTCCTTGAGCAAGGCTTCGACGTAGTAGGCGCGGCCAGCTTCGAGGCGGACGTAGGCTGAGCGTTGGTTGGTGTAAGTGGTGTAAGTGCGGGCGGCGGTGGCAGCGGGCACGTTGGCGATGAGGGCTTTGTTAGCCGGATTAGCGTCCGGGCTGAGGTAAAGCGCAGCCTGTTCGTCGGCGGCGATGAAGAAGGCGTAGTCGCCGGTGGCGGGCGGATGAACGTAGCCGGCGAACTGGAGTCCGTAGTTGTCGGCGGCGTTGGCGTTAGCCTCGAAGGCGCCAGGCCAATCCACTGCGTCCGGCGCACTGGGGAATTTGGCGGCGCTGGTGAGATTGCTGACCGCCGCGCCGGTGATGCCGGTGAAGAGTTTCCGGGTGATGACGCCTTGGGCTTTGAGGATGGGAAGGAGTGTTGGAGAGATGGAGTATTGGAGTGTGGCGTCGAAGATGTTGGTGGCGGCAAGCGTGTGAAGGCCGGCGTCCGGAATAGCGGCGGTGGTGAGGACGACGGTGAAGGCATTCGAGCCGAGACGCGCGGCGGTGACGCTGACGCCGGGGGCGACGGTGTAATTGGCGGTGTTAGTGGCCGTGGCTGGTGCGACTGGCGCGGAGAAGGTGACTTCGATGGCGTTGGGATTGCCGTACGTGCGGGCGGCGTCGAGGGTGATGGGCGAGTAGTCCTTGGATTGGCGGCTTTGGAACCAACTCGCCGGCACGCCGGGGAAGGCTTGTTGAACGAGCGGCACCGGCGCGGTGTCGGCGGTGGCGGTGATGGTGGCCGCGGCGAACGCGGTCAGCGTGAGGGTGCGGAGGGCGTTGATGGTTTTCATAATGCAAGCATTTGGCTGCGGAGCAGCGGATTTTGCGATGGCGGTGGTCATGGTCATGTGTTTTGGCTGCCGCTGACGGACAGCTCCGCTCGCGGCTGCGGGTTGTTTATAGCAGACCGGCCCGGTGATGTCACGAGAAAAAGTAGTCTTAGAGCGTGTATGAAAACGCCTGGCGTGGTAGGGCGAGGCTCCTGCCGAGCCTCAGCGACAGCGGCAATTCGATCTTGCCGAAAGG
>CAINDV010000192.1 GCA_903847485.1 uncultured Verrucomicrobiota bacterium | reverse complement strand
CTATCAGGCGCAAGAGCTGCGCCGAGCGCTGGAACCGAAATCAGCCCTATCAGGTTCATGGGCAGAATTGCTGCCTGCCGAGTCGGCTGTTGTCAAAGGATTCGGAGGCTCCGCAGAATCGTCGTCCTGCCTCCGTCGCAGTCTTCAGAAAGCCTCTCCAGATGAATGGCCCCTGTAGAAACTCCATCGTGGCCGCAATTGAGGCTTGCCAAGCACCGACGGAATCGCAAGACTTCGCCCGAAATCTAAACCAACTTTATGGCCGACAAAGCAAACAGCTATCCCGAGAACGCTCCGGGCAAGTACTACGTGGACAACCAGTGCATTGACTGCGACTTGTGCCGCGAGACCGCTCCGGACAACTTCAAACGCAACGACGATGGGGGCTACTCCCACGTCTACAAGCAGCCGGACTCCCCGGAAGAGGAAACCCGCTGCAAGGAAGCCAAGGAAGGCTGCCCGGTCGAAGCCATCGGCGACGACGGCGCGTAGTCCCGCAGCGCTCCTTTCCGACCCTCGACCCGCAAACTCTGGCTCGCGGGTTTTTTCTTAAACCGGCTGGCCGGACTGGCCGTGATCGGTGGTGTCGAGTGCCCGGCGGAGGAGTTCCAACGCCTGGTTGGCCGTGACTTGCTTGAAAGTCTCGCGCTCCCACAAGTTCAAATGCTGCCGGACGACGGTCGGAAAACCGCCCGCCAGTGCCAGAAACACCGTGCCCACCGGCTTTTGCTCCGTGCCACCGCCCGGGCCGGCGATACCGGTGACGGCCAAGGCGAAATCTGCCCCCGTCACGCGCCGCGCCCCTTCAGCCATCTCGAGCACGACCGCCTCGCTGACCGCGCCGTGTTGCGCCAGCGTTTCGGCCCGGACGCCAAGGAATGTCTGTTTCGCCTCGTTGCTATAAGTCACCAGGCCAGCGAGGAACACCGCCGACGCGCCCGGCACATTGGTCAACCGATGCGCGAGACAGCCCCCGGTGCAGGATTCCGCCACCGCCAGCGTGCGCTTCCGCTCCGTGAGCCGGCGGACCACCACCGATTCGAGGCTCGCGTCACCTTCCGCAAAAATGCTCGGCCCGACGACTTCCCGCACGGTCTTTTCCCCATCGGCCACGAGTTCCGCCGCGCGGTTTCCTCGCGCTGCCAGGCGCACATCCACCTGACCGGAATGGGCGCAATAACCCAGTTCCATGCCCGCCGCCACCAGCGATTGGAGCGGCGCGGCGATTTGGGCCTGAAGCGCCGATTCCCCGATGCCCACCGTGCGCAAAGTGCGGCCGGCGAAAGCTTCCTCCAGCGGCAGTTTCTCCCGCAACAGGGGCGCGACCAGCTCCGTGAACATCGGGCGCAGCTCCCGCGGCGGTCCCGGCAGCATGATGAGCCAACTGACCTTCCCGTCCGGGCGAAACGGATTGGGGCGAACCTCCAGCGCCAGCCCCGGGGCGGTGCCCAGCGGGTTCCACAGCACCTGTGCCCCGGCCGGCACCAGCGCCTGCACTTGGTTGCCGGCGGGCAGCGGATAGTTGCGGCGGGCGAAGAAACTGGCGATGTGCGCCAGCACTTTCGCGTTCTCATGGAGCGGCCGGCCGAGCAGTTGGGCGATCAAGTCGCGGGTGAGGTCATCGGAAGTCGGCCCAAGTCCGCCCGTGGTGAGAATGAGGTCCGCCCGGCCCAGCGCCTCGCGCACTGCGGCTTGAATCTCCGGCCCGGTGTCGGGCACCGCGACCTGCCGGGTGACGCTGTAGCCAAGGTCCGCCAAGCGGTTACAGAGCCATTGCTGGTGAGTGTTGAGCGTGTGGCCGAGCATCAGCTCGGTGCCGGTGTTGATGAGTTCGATGATCAAAGCGACGGCAATCTTGAGCGCCGGCTCGCTGGCAGCAAGCGCGCAGATTACTGCGGGCCGGTTTCCCAAGGCCGGCGGAACAGCCAGAGGGCGAGGAAAACCAGCGTCAACGCGAGGGAGGCATAGCCGAGACTCAGGCCGAGCGTGGCGAGGTTCCGTCCCCCCAGCAGGGGGTTGCCGGCGATTTCTTTCTGGGCGCGATGGCCGCACAGGATAGCCGGCAGGCAGCCGATGACCGGCAGCAGCGCGAATACGACCGACACGATGGCGAGGGGGTTGAGTTTGGGTGCCGACGACGGCGGCTGCGCCTTAGGATGTCGCGGCAGCGGCATCGTGGCCCGCAGCGCGGCGGCGATGGGCGCGGAGTGCGCTTGTTCCGGCGGCGGAATCCACTTTTCCGTCTCCAACCGGAGGCTGGGGGCCGATTTCGGATTGGGCACGACTAAACCCGCGTGGCAGGCGGGGCAGAGATGCTCGACCCCAACCGAGTCCATCTCGGCCCGGAGATGCTGGCCGCAGTTTGGACAGGAAAATTTGAACTCGCTCATGGCCCGTGGGCACCAAGCCTCCCACAGCTTCGCGCCGCTGACAATTCCTTTCTGACCCCAGGAAGAACAGTACTGTCAAAACGCTTTCTTGTGCGCCACCTGCAGGTTGAAGCATCCGCAAGTTGTCAGCAGCCTCAGACCTCCTGACCCGTGAGCACGAATCCGCAACTGGCAAGGAAACGAGGTGAGTCCAAGTTCGCCGGGTCAGGGGACCCGGCCTACACCAAAGGCGCGGTTCTGTAGGCCCGGTGCCCTCACCGGGCGGCCCACGCTATTTCCTCGGGTCAGGAGTTCTGAGCCTTGCTGGCCAAGGTGATCGTGCGCGCCTCAGCCGTATCCATGCAGTAGAAGTGGGCCGAAGTTAACGCAGAGACATAGCGCGGCGAGCCGCCACCAAACAGGCAGGCCACCCGATTCAACGCCGAGGTCGCAGAGTGGCTCCGCCAAGGGTCGCAGAGGAAAAGCTTTCTCTGCGGAACTCCGCGCCAACCTTGGCGTCCTCTGCG
>CAINDV010000191.1 GCA_903847485.1 uncultured Verrucomicrobiota bacterium | reverse complement strand
GTCATCAAGTCGCGGCGCTTGGCGCGCGATTATGAAACGGCCCCTCAATCCAGCGAAGCAATGATCTATCTGCCCCTGATCCGCCTCATGCTCAAACGGCTGGCTATCGCTACTCCTTGAATTTCCATACGCGCTCTAAGGGCCATGATCCCCGTGCAAATCGAGGTGCAATGAAGATTTAGGGCCTAAAATCGACTGGAAGTTCCTTTCTTAACCGCTTTGGCGATGCGCTCACCGGCGTTTTGTCTGGCTTTGAACGGCTGCGCCTGCGCGGCACTCTCCGGCATCTCTTCCAGCCCAAGGTCATGGAAGCTTATCTCAACGCCTGCACGTGCTGATCAAAGACTTCAAAACATTTGCCAAGAGGCTTACCACGCGCCTCAAAGCCGCCTCCTACGCCAACGCCGAACAGGCCGACCGCCCCTTCCGCTATCTGCCCAACAGTCAGCTCAACAAGGAAGCCATTGTCCGCCAGATCGCCCGCGAAGACGGCGTCACCTCCGGTCTCACCGCCGTCTTCAGCGCGCTGGAAAACTGTCGGTCTTACTCTGTGCGCGGCAACCGCCAGACCCAACACATCCACATTCGGTTTTGGAACATCGCAAATGTCTGCACCTCTACCATTACTTCCTCCACGAAGAACTGGGCTGTGCCATGTCCGCGTGCCAACCTGGTTTCCCTTCACCGTGGATCTCTGTCTCAACGGCCGCGACCGGCTCGCCCGTCAGATGGACAAGGACGGGCTGGCCTGTCGCCAGCGCGACAACTGTTTTGTCTGAGTGCAGGAAGCCGCCCGTGCGCAAGCCTTGCTGGACGAACAACTGCGCACCGACTGGCCGCGTGCGCTGGGCGGATTGTTCGACTAAGCCGTATCCACGCAGTTGCTGGTAGGGCGAGGCTCCTGCCGAGCCGCGCTGAACAAGGGTTCCTCCGCCGTTGGCTCGGGCGGCCACCGGTCAATGAAAAGTGAACCTAAACGGAGGGGGGCAGATGCCTGATTCGCCCTCCCGGCAGGCTCTGCAGGAGCGTCGCCCTACCTGGTTACTGCATGAATACGGCTAAGCCGTAACTAGGCAGGCGAAAGACCATCCCATGAACCGCAGAGACGCGAAGGACGCAGAGAAGACAGCGCTGGGGCGGCTGGTTCTTGTTCACTGACTGGTGACTGGTTGGCGGGATTGCCAGCAGCCGTTTCCCTCTGCGTTCATCGCATCTCTGCGGTTTTCTTGGCGGTTACAACTGCATGGTTACGGCTAAGCCCATCCGCTGCACGCCGAAATCTGCTGACCTATCGCCCAGACCTACTACTGGACGGCCAGTGCCAGCGAGTAGGCCACCGACCTGTTGTTTCCGCCGCCGCGAGTCTGGCCACACTCTGTCCCCGGTTAGTGCAGCACGGCCGGCGCACCTTGGCCAGCCCCGACGTGATGCGCTTCCTGGGCCGGAACATTCCGACGACGAACGGGCAGGTGCATCCGTTGTTCACCGGCGAAGGCATCAGCGACCTCAAGCACCGGCCGGAGGGCATCCGCGTCAAACACTCTGTCGGCGGCAACTCGGTGCAGATGCATGACAAGGAAGGCCGCGTCCTGCGCATCGAAACCACCATTAACAAGACCGAAGAGTTCACCCTAACCCGGCGTAGCCGGAACCAAGATTTTTGGTAGGTTGGGGCATGCGCGCGAAAGTCAATGCCACCCAGGATCTCAAATCAAAACTGCGGGACAGCTACGCCAAAAACCTCGAGGGGACACTCGGCTGCTACGACCGCCTCATCGTCACTGGTAGGCTCGTCGATGTGGGGCATCCCGACGCCAAGACGGCGCAACTGCGGCACCGGAACATCCGCGGCTTTGATTTGGGCGTCTTCGCCGAACCGTTGCGGGATCAGGTGCGCGACAACGCCCTCCTGCTGGCCCGGCAGGCCGGTCTGGAAATCCAGTATCTGGAACGCCAAGGTCTCCGCAAGGAAGAGCGGGGCGCCGCTCTCCTCGCACCGCGCGGGCGTCATCCCGGCCTGATGCACATCTTATCTGCCATGGAATCGTGCCAAGGTTTCAAACCCTGGCACGCCAAGCAAAGCGGCCGGCCGGGCCTCAAACTTACGGGCGGTCGTTGCCTGCACTACTGCTTCTGCTTTATCGATGAGCCGTTGGGCCTGGGTTCCGTGCGGGGGCCCACCGGGCGGCCCTTCCGGCTGCAAATCTACTTCAACCAACCCCAGTGGCTGGCCCAGCAGTTGCCCGCTCAAGGCCTTGCCTTTGAACTGGCCGACAACACTTTCGTAGCCTGCGGAGCCTGGCCCCCGGCGCAAGCCCTGGGCGATGGCTTCGAGCTCACAGCGTTGGCGGCGCGCCTGCACGCCCTGGCGGAACAGTTCTGCCCGGTCGTCAAACAATTTCGCGGCGGCCACCACTGGCGCCTCCTGCAGGTCGAGTATGCGCTGGACGTGGTGTTCAAGTGCGCGGCTGCCTTGCGTCCGGTTTACGCGGAGATCAGCCGACCGGCCATCTTCACGGTGAAAGCGCCGGACCGCGCCCGGTTCCTGAACCAGCGCCGCAGTCCGGCGGCCGAGGTGCAGAGCGATTTTCACACGCGCGGCGAAGGCCCGCGCATCAAACACCAGCTCCACCGGCAAGCGAGCAAGCTGTAGGACAGGGCCGGACGCGTGTTGCGTATCGAATGCGTGAGCAACGACGTGAGCTGCTATCGCCACCACCGCAAGGTGGAACCTCGGGACGGAACGAGCGACTACCGGTTGGCGGACCTGAAAAAAGCCATCTTCAGCCGGGGCGATCTGGCCGGGTTGATGCGGGCGGGCGGCGCGCGGTATCTGGAGTTTATCGGGGAGTTGGAAGACCGCCGCGGTGGGCCGACGAACCTGAACCAGATCAGCCGCACGGGGCAGGACGAACGCGCGTGGAGTTGGCGCGGGTTCAACTTCTTCCGGGGGCACGATCTGAGGGTGCTGCTGGGAATCGTGCGCGGCGAGTATCAGATCAGCGGGATGAGCAACCGGCGAATGCAAGCGGTGCTGCCTGGAAGGAGCAGCGGACAGAGCGGGCGGATACGCAAGCGGCTGCGGTGGCACGGATTGATCAAGAAAGTCGGCAAGACGTACAAGT
>CAINDV010000190.1 GCA_903847485.1 uncultured Verrucomicrobiota bacterium | reverse complement strand
CTGGCGCGCAAGCTGGCGGGACTCTATTACCGGGTGCTGCGTTACGGGCTGGAGTATGCCGAACGGGGACTGCGGGACTACGAACAGAAGTACGAAGCAAGTCAGCGACGCCTGCTCGGTAAGCTGGCCGCCCAACACGGTTTCAAGCTCGTCTCCGAACCAGCACTGGCGATCCAACCATCGGTCTAGTCGCCCCAACGCATGTCCCGCCAACCTGAAAAATTGCCCGACGCAAGAGCTGCCTCGAGCGCTGGAACCGAGATCAGCCCTGGCAGGTTCATGGGCAGAACTGCTGGCGGTGTCGCGCTGCGCTTGCCACCGCTGTCCACGGGGTCACCAACAACTTCGGGCGGCACGCCGCCGGTTGGCAACCGGCGCTCCAACCCTCTGGAAAAATCTTCACGACAAGCGGCGATTCTGGTGGATGGCAGGGCCGAGGCGCGGAGACGCCAAGGGAATGGGAGGCTGGGTTGGGCAATCCCCGAACCGTGAAGGCGGCTAAGAATGGCCCCGCGTTGGTCCCACAAAGCGACCGCCCCGGCGTCGGCCCGCAGCTTGAAGAGTGCATGTATGGCGGGTGCTGCTACACTGGGCCGCGATGCGCCTCGGTTCGCTGACGCTGGATTCAAACCTCTGCCTCTCGCCGCTGGCGGGTTACACCAACCTGCCCTTCCGCCTCGTCGTGAGGGCGCTTGGCGGCGTGGGCCTTTGCACCACTGATCTCGTCAACGCCCGCTCGCTCCTGGAAAAACGCGCCCAAGCGTTCGCCTTGATCGCGACCACATCCGCCGATCAACCGCTCGCCGTACAACTCTTCGGCTCCGTGCCGGAGGAAATGCGCGCCGCCGCGCTGGTTGTCGAAGCGCGCGGCGCAGCCTCGGTGGACATCAACATGGGCTGTCCGGTGCGCAAGGTCTGCGGTGGCGGCGGTGGCGCAGCGATGATGACCGGTTGGTCCAAAACCGCCGCCTTGGCCGCCGGCATGGTGAATGCTGTCAAGATTCCCGTGACCGCGAAAATGCGCCTCGGTTGGGACGAGGCGAATCTGACCGCGCCGGAGTTGGCCCGGGCGCTGGAAGCGGCGGGCGTGGCCGCCATATTCGTTCATGGCCGGACGCGGCAACAGGGTTTTGGCGGCGGCGTGAGTCTCGCCGGCATTCGCGCCGTGGTGCAAGCGGTGCAGTCCATCCCAGTCATTGGCAACGGCGATGTCACCACGCCTGAAGCGGCGAAGAGGATGATTGAGGACACCGGCTGCGTCGGGGTGAGCATCGGACGCGGGGCCTTTTACAATCCTTGGATCTTCCGCGACACGCGGCACTTCCTTCTGACGGGCAAACGGTTGCCGGAGGCGGGCTTCGAGGAGCGTGTCGCGGTCATGGTCCGGCACCTGGAGTTGATGACCGAGGTCTTTGGTGAGAAGCACGGCTGCGTCATGTTCCGCAAGATTGCGCCGTGGTATGCGAAGCGGTTCGGGCCGTGCCACGAGTTCAACAAGCAAGTCGTCCAAATTGCCACCAAGGCCGATTTCCTGGTGGTGCTGGAGAACTATCGGAAATGGCGGGCTCAGTTTCTCGATGACCAGGGCGAATTGCTCCCGCGCTTCCGCCCCGCGCCGCTCGTGGCGTCGTTCATGCAGGAAGCCGGCGCGGCGGAACGCTCGGCCATGCTGGTCCCGAAAGGGCCGGTTGAAACGTGGTGAGCGTGGGTAAAGGATGAAGGATGAAACGGGACAGCGCGCCGCCTTCATCCTTCATAATTCAGCCTTCCCTCCCGCCACTCCCAGCAAGGTCGTCAGCCGGACGAATTGCTCCAGGCTCACCTTTTCCGCGCGGATTTGGAGATCGAGTTTCATGGTGGCGAAAACCGCTTCCACCGTCTCGCGTGGCCAGGCCTGACGCAACAGCTTGGCCATCATCTTGCGGCGCTGGCTGAAGGCGATTTTTACCAGCCGACTGAAGGCGCGGGTTTCTTCCGGCGGCAGCAGCGGTTGGTTCCGTCGCCGCAGCGTGACGCAGGCCGATGTGACGTCGGGTACGGGAAAGAAACACTCCGGCGGAATTTTGAACATCCCCACCGGCGTGTAGCGCAATTGTGCCAGCAGCGTCAGAATGCCGTAATCGTCATCGTTCGTCTGCGCCATGAGGCGCTGGGCGACTTCGAGTTGGAGCGTCACCGTGAGGCTCTCTGGCGGCTGCGGCATTTGCGCCAACTCCACCAGAAGCGTGGACGCCACGGAGTAGGGAAGATTAGCGACCAATTTCCAGGTGCTCCAATCGCGTGACTCGCGTCGCAGGAAAGCCAGCGCGTCGTCGCACAGCAGATGCAAGCCTGGTGCGGACGCGGACGAAACCGCCGCCAGCCGGGCCTTGAAGCGATCACGCAGCAGCGTCACCAGCCGCGCGTCCAGTTCCACGGCTAGCACTTCGCCGACCCGATCCAGGACCAATTCCGTGAGCGGCCCCAGGCCCGGACCGATTTCCAACACTTTGTCGCCGGGCTGCAAGCTCGCCGCCTCGACGATGCGCCGAAGCTGGTTCGCGTCGTGCAGGAAATTCTGCCCGAGCGATTTCGTGAGTTGAATCCCGCGGTCTGCGAGCAGTTGGCGCATTTCGGTGGGTGTCATGGTTTGAAGAGAAGCAGCGTCGCCTTAGCCAAGCGCGGTGACCAGGCTGCGGACGGCGCTGGCGAGTTGCCGGGCGGTGATCGTTAGCGGCGGCGTGAAGCTGATGACGTTGGCGTGCTCGCCTTCGGGCAACACGATGAAGCCTTCGGCCAGCATCGTCTTGATCGCCCGGAGCGCTGCGTCGGTCGCTGGCGAGCCGTTGGGCCGCAGCAGTTCCAACCCGACCACGAGGCCAATGCCGCGCGCCGCGCAGACAAGATCGGCTTGGCGGATTTGCAGGCCGTCCAGTTGTGCCAGAAGCGCGCCGCCGAGCCGCGCGCTACGTTCCGGCAGGCGCAAACGTTCGATTTCAGCGATTTGCGCCAAAGCCATCGCGCAGCCCACCGGATGACCGAGGAACGTGCTGGTGTGGATGGCTTCGCCTTGCGAAGCCGGCCACGCGGCGTCCATCACTTCAGCGCGGCCCACGCAGGCCGAGAGCGGGAAGCCCCCGGTGAGCGCCTTGCCGAGGCAGAGGACATCAGGCTGTACGCCGCTGTGCTCGCAGGCGAACCATTTCCCGGTGCGGCCAAATCCGGTGTAAATCTCATCCAAGATCAGAAGCGCGCCGTGTTCGTCGCAGAGCCGGCGCAGCAGCGGCAGAAACTCCGGTGGCGGAATGTTGATGCCGCCGCGCGCCTGGATTGGCTCGGCCAGAATCGCGCCGATCTTCTGGCGACGGAAGATCTTGCGGAGCGAAGTGTCGAGCCGGGGCAGGTCGGCGGTGTTCTTGGGAAACTCCGCGAACTGACCGAAGCCGCCGAGCTGCGATTTGAACGGCGCGCGGAAGTGTTCCCGATGTGTCGCGTTCAGCGCGCCGTAGCCGAGGCCGTGGTACGCGCCTTCAAATGCGATGATCCCGCGTTTGCCTGTCGCGAGCAGCGCGGTTTTCAGCGCGGCCTCGACCGCTTCGAATCCGGAGTTGCAGAAGATCGTTTTCGCCGTGGTTGGCTGCACCACCTCTCCCCGGCTCCTTTTCGCCTCGGACCAGCGCTCCCAAGTGATGCGGCTCAGTGTCTGGGCGAGTTCCGCTTTGAGCGCATGTGGATGCACGTCTCCCATCGCGTGCAACAGCCGGGCCATCTGCCGCTGGCCGGCTTGAACGACGTGCGGATTCGCGTGCCCCGCTGCCGCGACGCCAAAGGCCGCCGTCAAGTCGAGGTACTTGCGGCCCGCGGCGTCCCAGACGCGAACACCCCGCGCCCGTTCCCACACGATCGGCCACGAGCCGTCAGGATCGAGGAAGGTCACGTTGTGCGACTCGTAAGCGCGAAGCTGAGCGAGAACTCTCGCCGCGCGGGAAGGGCCTTGTGCCTGGAGTCGCTTTCTGCGGTTTACCTGCACGCGCCGAGCTTAGAGGAACCCTTTGTTGATGGAAAGCCGCCACAAATCTGAAAGCGGCGTTGGAGGGGCGAGTTCTACGAGCCCCACTCTGACCGGCAGAAGTGGGCGTCGTGTAACTCCGCCCTCCGAACCGAAATTTCAGGAAAACCGTGGACACGTCGCCGATCGCCGCGTGGACCAAGGGTCGCTTCCCACCACGGCTGGCCTTGGAGATTACTGCTTTTGCGCCACAACGGTGGCCGTGACCACTCCACGGAGGTCCGACGACGAGGCGCCGACCATGATTTGATACGCGCCCGGCTCGACCACAAAGCGGTGTTGCGTCTCATCCCAAAAAGCCAGTTTCCCGGCGGGCACGACAAACTCGATGGGCCGTTTTTCGCCCGGTTTCAGCGTGACACGTTGGAAGCCGCGTAACTCTTTCGCGGGCCGCTTCACGCTGGGCGCGACGGCGTGGGTGTAGAGTTGGACGACCTCGTCGCCGGCGCGGGGACCGGTGTTTTCCAAGTCCAAGCGCACGGTGAATTCACCGCTGGCAGCAATCTTGTCGGCGGCGAGGCGGAGGTTGGAATACTTGAATTCCGTGTAGCTCAGGCCGTGACCGAACGCGAACAAAGGCGCGCCATTCACATACATGTAGGTGAAGCCTTGGCTGATGTCGTACTCGTCGAGCGGCGGCACCTGGCTCTCGGCGGCATAGACGGTATGCGGGAGGCGGCCAGCAGGATTGACCTCCCCGAAGAGAACGTCCGCGATGGCGTGACCACCTTCCTCGCCCGGCCACCAGGCCTGGAGCATGGCGGGAAGGTTCCAGGCGAGCCACGGAACGGTCAGCGGCCCAGCGCTCATCTGCACGACGACGGTGCGAGGGTTGGCGGCGAACACGGCTTGGACAAGCGCTTCCTGGCTGCCGGACAGGCCGAGCGACTGACGATCGCGGCCCTCGTGCTCAACGGCTGCCGTGGTACCGACGAATACGAGCGCGATATCGGCCTCGCGCGCCAGGGCTGCGGCCTGGGCGATGGCGGCGCGGTCGTCCCTGCCACCGGTGCTGAAAGTGAGTCGCTCCATTTCGAAGCCCAGTTCTCTGGCGTCTCCCAGCAGAAGTTTGTCGAAATGCCCCGCGAAAGAAGTGCTGCCGGCGTTCCTGCCCGTGACCGCGAAGCGGAGTTGTTTCACACCCGCTTTCGTAAATGCCTTCGTGCCGAAACGCGCCAGTTTCCCGTATCCGCCCGCCGCCGCATACATGTCCACCGGCTGGCCCTGATCGACGCCGTCGATGCTCAATTGAAAAATCCCCCGCTCCGGGAAGGATTTGTATTGGAGGGCTATCTCGTAGCTGCCAGGCGCAGGGACTTCGACGGCGAATTGGATGTATTCGCCGGTGGCGTCGGCCTCAAGCTTGACGCTGGCACCGCCACTGAAACCAGGTTCCGTGTCCACCTGCGTTCTCACCTTCCCACCCGCGACAACAAAGCAGCCGCGGGCATGCAGAATCTCGGTGCCGGGCGCGGCGCGATCCTCGATGCCCTGCAACGGCGTGACGGTTTGGCCAGCCTTGCCGCTGTAGTTGTTCATGATGATTTGGTCGGCAAGCGGGCCGAGCACGGCGATGCGCTTGAGCTTCGTACGGTCAAGCGGGAGAAAGTGGTCACGGTTTTGCAGCAGCACAATGGATTGCTGCGCTGCTTTGAGCGCGGTGGCGCGGTGCTTGGCGCTGTCAATCACCTCCGGCGCGATCCTGCTGTAGTGCATCATTGCTTGCGGATCGAACTCCCCGAGCCGGAAGCGCACGCGGAGCACCCGCGTCAAGGCGTCGTTCGAGCGCGCCTCGGTCAGCTTGCCCTCGCGCACGGCAGCGGGGATGTGGGTTTCGAATTCTCGATCCGAGAAATCGCAGCCGGCCATCACGGACTGAGCGACAGCATCCACGTAAGTCATCCGACCGGCGGCGTGCCCTTCCACCATCGTCCGGACGCCGCCCAGATCGGAAACCACGAAGCCTTTGTGCTGCCATTCATTCTTCAGCACGTCGGTGAGCATCCGTGATTAATGTTGTTTGGCGTGCCGTTGATGGCGTTGTAGGAAGCCATGAGCGATTGGGCGTGGCCTTCGACGACCGCATCGCGGAAGTGTGGCAGCCAGTATTCGCGAAGCCAGCGCTCCGGAACTTTCGCGTCCAGCTTGGTGCGGTCGCCCTCGACGTTGTTGACGGCATAGTGCTTGAGCGTAGAGGCGAGCTTGAGGTGGCGCGGGTCATCTCCTTGGAGTCCCCGCACATACGAAACAGCCATGCGTCCGGCGAGGAAAGGATCTTCGCCCCAGGCCTCATGGTTGCGTCCCCAGTAAGGATTCCGTCCAATGTTGATCACTGGGGCGCGATAGACCAGACCCTTGTGTTCCCCCGGCGCGTTCGGATCCTGGTGCCAGCCGTTGTAGATGGCGCGCGCTTCATCGGACAGAACTGTGGCAATTTCATGCACGAGGTCGGTATTCCACGTCGCCGCCATGGCGATGCAGGTCGGGAAGAACGTGGTCGGCCGGTCCCATTTCACGCCGTTGAGACACTGATTCCACTGGTCGGAGCGGATGTGGAATCGTTCGACCGTGGCCCCGCGATGGTTCAGCAGCATGGCCTTTTCTTCCAGCGTGAGCCGAGAGACAAGATCGGCCACCCGCTGGTCCAAGGGCTGGGCGGGGTCGCGGAAAAGCATGGTATCCACAGCGTGGAGGTTGAAGGCTGCCAGCAGAGCCAGCCAAAGTGGTGTGGCGACGGTGAAACGGGTTCTTTCGGAGGTCACGTCGGCGAGCGTAGCGGTTCGCACCGAACTACGGAATCATAAACTGGCGCAGGCCAGAACCCCATGGCGCATCCGGCCATCGCTTCCGAGTAGTAGGGCAGCCGGCTGCGGCCGCCAATGTCCCGGCAACCGTCCCCGGTTGCCGGGGGGGCCGACAGGCGAGCCGCCTGTCGGGACGTCCGCAGACGGGACGTCTGCGCCACTACCAAGGCCAGGCACGGATGCGCGCCCAGACCCCGGCCTTTGGTTGCGCCGCTTTCAGTTCGCTCAACAAGCTTGATCTGCTGGAAAAGATCAGCGAGAAGGGCGCTCGGTTTCCCACAACGGTCACGGCAAGCAAAGGTACGGCTCTCGTGGTCGCTGCTTAAACTCCGCGTTGTTCGGGCGGCCAGATGATTTTGTGGAGCTGCGCCTGGAAGCGCACTGGCAGCGCGTCGGCCAGGATGCGCTCCGCCACGTCGCGCCGCAAGATGGGCGTCAGGCCGGCGGGGATTGCTTTCAACGACTTGTCCTGCTGCTCCGGCGACAAGGGATGCACCCAGGAGAACAGCAGTGGGCAGAGGGCCGCGAGCTGGTGCTCCACGATTTTTTGCTTCGCCCACTCGTAATCCTCCACCGTGCCAAGGACGAACTTGATTTCGTCGGTCGCCCGGAGGTGGGCCAGGTTGCCCCAACGATTGCGCGCCGCCTCGCCGCTGCTGGGGCACTTGAGGTCCATGATGCGCCGGACGCGCGGGTCCACGGCAGAGAGATCGTGCGCGCCGCTGGTTTCGACGAGCACGGTGAAGCCGTCGTCGCAGAGTGCCGTCAGGAGCGGCCGCGAGTTCTTCTGCAAGAGCGGTTCGCCGCCCGTCAACTCGACGAGCGGCAGCCGGTTTGCCTTTGCGACTTCGGATTTGGGACTTAGGATTTCAAACGGTTCCGCCAACCGCCGCACCTCCGCCCGCACCTCGGCGAGCGTCCACTGCCGGCCTTCGGTGAAAGCGTAGGCCGTGTCGCAATGGGAGCAGCGCAAGTCGCACCCCGTCAGCCGCACGAACACGCACGGCAACCCGGCGAAGGTGCTTTCGCCTTGCAGGCTGAGGAAGATTTCGTTGATGAGCAGCGTTGCGGACATATCGGCGACAGTGTAGGCTAGGATCGGCAAATGGGAAGCGGTGCCGCCCGGCGGGGGAATTTGAGATTTGAAATGGGGGCGGGGGGCGAAGGCGGGCGCGGCGGATTTCACTTTTCCGAATTCTTCGTGGCAAAGAACTCGACAGGCGGCGGCTCTCTCTGCCAGATTGCCGCGCGCTTCGGCTCGCTTCCGGCGCGGTTCGCCGGTTCCCATCGGGTCGTCCGCAACTTGATAATGGACCAGACAGGCCGCGATTTCATCATCCAGCGGACACTGACGCCCAACGCGCCGGTGCCCTCCGCACGGCCGCATTTCATCCCACGGAAACCCTGCCTATGAACACGTACAAACCCGCGGACATCCGCAACTTCGCCATCGTCGGCCACGCTTCGGCCGGTAAAACCATGCTCAGCGAGTGTATGCTCGTCTGCGCCGGTGAGCTTACCCGCCTCGGGAGCATCGCCGCCGGCACCACCGCCTCCGACTACCACGAAAACGAACGGGAACGGAAGATTTCCATCCAGTCGTCGCTCCTCCACTGCGAGTGGATGGACAAGAAATTCAACCTCGTGGATACGCCTGGATACCTAGATTTCATCAGCGAGGCGCTGGGCGCGCTGCGCGTCGGCGATTTCGCGCTGGTCGTCGTGGACGCCAAGGCCGGCGTCGGTGTCGGCACCCGGCAGGTGTGGGAGTACGCGACCCAGTACGACATTCCGAAGATTGTCGTCGTCAACGGCCTGGACAAGGAGGGCGTGGACTTCGAGGCGACTATTGCGCAGCTCCGGCAGTTTTTTGGCGACAAGATTTTCCCCCTCAGCCTACCGCTCAACGCTGGCCCCGGCTTCAATCAGGTGCTGGACGTGATGCGCACCGAGATCGTCACCTACGCCGGCGACAAGAGCGGCAAGTTCCAGGAAGTGCCGGCCACGGGTGCCCCGCTCGACCGCGTCGCGGCGCTGCACAAGGAAGTCATCGAGCACGTCGCCGAGGCGGATGACGCGCTCATGGAAAGGTTCTTCGAGGAAGGCGGCACCTTGACCGAAGACGAGCTGCGCGCCGGTATGCATAAGGCTATCCAAGCCCAGACGATTATTCCCGTCTTTTCCGTCTGCGCGGAGCAGAACATCGGCGTCGCCCGCCTCATGGACATCATCGCCAAGTACGGCTCCTCGCCGGTGGACCGCAAGGATGTCCCCGCCAACAACACCGAAGGCGAAGACGTCCAAGTCTCCCTCGACAACCCCGAACCAGTGCTCTTCGTCTTCAAGACCATGAACGAAGCCAAGTTCGGCGAACTGTCCTTCTTCCGCCTCTACTCCGGCTCGATTCACGTCGGCCACGAACTCTACAACGCCGACCGCCGCACCACGGAAAAGATCGGCCAGATTTACCTCCTCAACGGCCAGAACCGCGTCACCGTAGAGTCGCTCAGCGCCGGCGACATCGGCACCACGGTCAAGCTCAAGGACACCCACACCGGCAACACGCTGTGCAGCCCCAAGTACATCGTCACGCTGCCCAAGGTCCAGTTGCCCCACCCCAACATCCACGCCGCCATCGAACTGAAGATCAAGGGTGAGGAAGACAAGCTTTCCCAAGGTCTGGCGGCGCTGCACGCCGCCGATCCGACGTTCCTCCACACGGTGGATTCCGAGTTGCACCAGACCATCATTTCCGCCCAAGGCGAGATGCATCTCGCCATCATCACCGAGGAATTGAAGCGGCGCTACAAGGTGGAAATTGACCTCACCGCCCCGAAGATTCCCTTCCGCGAGACCATCAAGTCCAAGGGCGACTCAAAGTACCGCCACAAGAAACAGACCGGCGGCTCCGGCCAGTTCGCCGAAGTCTGGATGCGCATAGAACCAGCCCCGCGCGACACCGGCGTCGAATTCACCAACTCCCTCGTTGGCCAGAACGTGGACCGCACCTTCGTCCCTTCCGTGGAAAAAGGCGTCAAACGCGGCTGCACCGAAGGCATCCTCGCCGGCTACCGCGTCACCGACGTGAAGGTGGACTTTTACGACGGCAAGATGCACCCGGTAGATTCCAAGGACATCGCCTTCCAGGTGGCCGGCTACGAAGCCTTCAGGGAAGCTTTCCGCGCGGCTCGCGCCTGCCTGCTGGAGCCGATTCACAACGTCGAAATCAAGGTGCCCGACGACTACATGGGCACGGTCATGGGTGATCTTTCCAGCCGTCGCGGCAAAATCCAAGGCATGGACAGTGATCGCGGCGTGCAAGTCATCAAGGCCCAGGTGCCGGCGATGGAACTTTACCGCTACTCCACCACCTTGCGCTCGCTCACCGGCGGACGCGGCATTCATTCCGAAACCTTCAGCCATTACGAGGAAATGCCCGCCGCCATGCAGCAGAAAGTCATCGAGGAAAGCAAGAAAGCCCGGGAAGCGATCAACCACGAGAAATAGCCCGGACCAATGTTTCACCCACCGCCGTCCGGCGAACCGCGCTGGACGGCGGTTGCTTTTTCAGCGGCACGGGCGTGAACAGCGAAACCCGAACAGGCCCTGTCAGAACCGAACCGCTGGTAGAAAATGGCGGGTGAAAAATGTAGCGGCTCTTGCCATATCCCGGCGGTGGTAGGGCGACGCTCCGGCGGAGCCGCAACCAAAGCGATATGGGTAGGGAGAGCGGACATGGCCGCTCCCCCTCCCTCCAAACCGGACAGGCGGTTCTCCCGCATCCGGCTTTCCAGTCGGTGGGTGCTCTGTCGAGAGGGAGCGGCGCTTCGCCTCGTCCCCAAGTACGCCGTTCAGACGTTCGGTACCAGCCGTGCCATTTGTACCCGGCTGATTCCACCGCCGGCTAGCCCTTGCGGGCACTCGCTTTGGTTTTCGCTTCCGTCTGTCTGTCCGCCGTACTTCCACCTTCCTGCGTTCCCTTCGCTCCACGGTCGTTACCCGCTTCCCAGCTACTACGGACGTTCTGACTCCTGCCAGCCAGGCGGCTGGACTCTTGGCCCTGACCACCCTCCAGCACTGGCGG
>CAINDV010000189.1 GCA_903847485.1 uncultured Verrucomicrobiota bacterium | reverse complement strand
CCGCGGAGCGCCCACAACAGGTCTCCGGAGACTGTGGTGTTGGTTTCCACTTCCTTCAACCAGCCCTTCAATTCCTCGATGGTGGCGTTCTGACCGTCCCATCCGTACTCCCCGATGATAAACACCTTGCCAGCCGCCGCCACCGCGTCGGCGTCTTTGGCCGCAGCCCAGGGCAAGCCGTGAACACGATAGTAGTGTCTTTGAAGAATATCAAATTCCGGAATGGCAATCCACCGCTTCTGCACGTCGGCATGCCTGGAGTCGGCCACGTCGGAGTTGCCCACCATGAACAAATGGTGAGGGTCCAAGGACTTGATATAGGCAGCCATTTCCCTTTCCCATTCCGGGGGCGAAACAAATTCATTGGCGCTTTCCCAGCACAGAATGGTGGGGTCATCCTTATAAGCTACGCCGGTCAGGGAATTAGTGCGGTTCACCAGCACGGCCACATAGGCTTTGTAATCCGCCTTGCAGTCGGGATCGACCCAGAATTTGGAGTGATTGGCGTGATCCATTAACCCTCGCCACTTGAGGAACTGCTGCCGCCCTCCTGTGTAGAAGTCCCAATTATCGCACAAGGTCATGACCAGGCGGATGCCGTGCCGTTTGGCAGAATCAAGCACGTAATCAACTTGCTGCAACGCCCGCTCATTGAATTTTCCCGGTTCCGGTTCGATGCTGAGGGGGCTTCCCTGGCATCCCACCGACCAAACGCGCGCCACAGTGCCGTTCATTTTAACCAGCGTGGCGAACGCATCGTCAATCATCCACTTGGAGGGATAGTAACTATTCGTTGCGCTGCCAAGGTTCTTCCCCAAGTGTGCAAACTCATCGTTGGCGAGAACCAGCCAGTCCAGATTGGCTCCGGAAAAGCGGAACGTCTTGCCGTCCACCACGAGTTTGCCATCGGAGCGTGTTACAAAAGACTTGCTTGCGGCGGAATCCGCCTCCCCTGCCGCTTCATTCAGGGCCAGCAATGCCACAAGAATACCTGCGATGAGTTTCGGTTGATTGACCATATAATTACTTTTCGGTTGATTGACGGTATAGTTGCTGTATTCCACGTGCCGCGCGCAGGCACGTCAGTAACCCTTCGGCATGCGCGGCCGTTGACTTGGTGTGGACCCGCCGCCCAGTGCCGGGTTCAGCCACGGCGTCCAGTGCCAGTACCACTGCGAGGACTTCACGCCCGCAGCATGTCCATCCAGGTAAACCACCTCGCTCCTACCATTGTGCCGGATACTCGGTCCGCCCCAGTTGGGCTCACCCGGGCTGTTGACATACTGGCAAACGGCGCTGCCGCCAAACCCGCCGACATCGTCCAGGCACCAGACCTCGTTCTTCTGCACCGAACTAGCTGTAACACATAGATTCGGATCGGTCGTATCCGCAGCGCAGGTCCCCATGTCACAGATGTAAACTGTGGCGGCGGGGCGCACCGCCGTGGAGTCCGTGATGGGGTTCATGTACCAATTGCCAGCCGTGAATACACAGCCCCCGATCTGGAAGTTAGCCCCGTAGCCGGAGACCATTTTGCTCGGGTCATAGATGTAGGTGGTGTCGAGGTTAGGGTTCAGTTTCTTCACCGGGCACACGAAAGCGTTCGTGTTCGGTACGTATGGCCGAATGAATGCGTACCAGCCGGTTCCCCTGCCGCCGCCCGAGACATCTTCGAATGTCAGCGGCCAATTCTGCTGGTTGTCCGACGCGTACATGATGGCGCCCAAGCACATCTGGTGAACGTTGCTGAGGCACTGGGTCGCGCGGGCCTTGTCCTTGGCCTTCGCCAACGCCGGGAGCAGCATCGCCGCCAGGATCGCGATAATGGCAATCACCACCAGGAGTTCGATGAGCGTGAATGCTCTGCGATTGGGGAGACGTGGAGAAGACAGGGGGTTCATGATATTTGCTAGGTTATCAGGTGCCCGCCGGGACAGGTTCGCTAGATTATTTTGTCTGCTGGCCACGCCCGGGCGATTCCTCTCAAGGGCTTTCACGAACGCTGACGCGGGTATTTGTTTAGCGGGTTGCACCGGTGATCTTGGCTGAGGATTTGGACATCAACCAATCCACGTCGTTGTTATTCGGCGAAGCAGCGCCCAGGCCGGCCTTGGCAGTCCGCGCATCGCGCCATTTGTGAAGTTCGGAGTGCCCGTCCGCAAAGGAGAAACTGCCGGCCATATTGTGATAGGTGGCGGGGACATCGGCAAACCTAAATGAACCGGGGGTGCGAGGGTCGTAACCCTCCATCGTCGGCGCGAAGAACTCGTCATTGATGGAGACGGGGCTCTCATCGAGAATGACGAAGGTGTTCGCGGGGCCAGGCCGCACCATATGGGACATTTTCAGGAAACGGGTCCAGATGCCACCCCACACCCAGGAGCTGTCCTCACCAATAAAGCCATTGGCGGAGACACTGCGGACAACCGGCTGGCCGTAAGCCTTCCGCGTATCTCCGGGGCATCTGAACACCCCGACGTTCCCAGCCAGGTAACTGGCCAACGGACCGGTTTTCAGGAAGAGGGTATTGGTCTTATCGGTTGGGGTTGGACTGCCCTCGCCCACGTCGCTAAACCCCAACCAAAGGCCAGAGTTCATCAGGTTGTCATTATTGTCGTGCGTATACATGACCCAAGCTAGGGTGATCTGCTTGGTATTATTCATGCAACTAATGTTCTGGGCCTTGATCTTGGCTTTGCCCAGCGCGGGCAGGAGCAGGGCGGCGAGGATGGCGATGATGGCAATCACTACCAGCAGTTCGATCAGGGTGAAGCCCCGCCGCTGTCGGCGGGCCGATCCGGTGGCAACCGAATTCTTCGTCTTCATTCGTGGATTGACTTGCTTCATGACATTGCTTTTGGGAACACCAAGGAGTGCGACCGCTCCGCTGATGACGTTGTTGTCATAGCTGACGAGCAGGCCGCCCAGCGCGAAACCCATCGTCGCGGTTATGGGGCACCGTGCGCCGCGCGTCGTTTCTGGATTCAGATTCATGCTAGTCTTTGCCAGTCGCGCTCAGCTTGTGGCGGAGTCAGCCCAATGGCGTTCCTCGGTATACGAATCTTTTCGGAAACATTTTCGATCCTTGCCGGAACAAGAGGCGCGGCTAAATCCTTTCGCCCTGAAACGTGAAGTCGATCGCAGCTTGAAAAACATCGCTGCCAAACGCCAAGCGCGCCCCTGAAAAAATTGTGAATAACTCGCCCCCCCATACCCCCCTTGGCCCTCGGTGTTCGCCCGCAGGG
>CAINDV010000188.1 GCA_903847485.1 uncultured Verrucomicrobiota bacterium | reverse complement strand
CTTGGCAACAGAAACGCAAGGTGGAGAAACGCGGCATGGAGTGGGCCTTCCCACGGGAGAAGGCGGACCAGAAACTGGCTCGCCACTATGTTGCGTAATTAAAGGGGCGATGTACTAGGACTGTTCAGAATCCGGATAACTTCCCGCTGAAACAGCATAGCATCCGGATTCTCGTTCACGAGCCACCATGTGTAGTCCAAAGCAGGAAAGTCAGCCTTGAAGAAGAGCAACACAAAACGGATGCCTCCTTTGAACTTCACACCAAGTTTGGCTGTATCTGGTGGCAGATAGTTCGGTGGCTGGAATTTCAGCAACAGTTTCGGGCCGCCACCGAAATACCCTTCGACCGCTGCCAGGTCGTTTGCCCCGCATCCGACGACCAAGTAAAGCAGCGCCTCCAAATCCATCTCACCCGCGAACAGGGGCACAGAATTCGTCCACCCGAGGATCGTTCCGCGCCCGACCAAATCTCCTTTAAGCTGGCCCTTCGCATAGGTGGGAAAGGGCCGATGGGAGGTAACGGAATCGCTGCTGGCGGAGTTGGGAAAGCAGCGTCCAATTTTGCCCCAATTCCGATCAGCCGCCAATTTTCCATTGAGCTTGCAACTCCACGTACTGCCATTCTGGCCGGCCGGAGAAACTAAGATAGAATTTCACTGGTCCGAATTGCCCAAACGCCTTTTCAGCGTCTTCAGGGTTGTTGAACGCGACGCAAATGTCCGCCCAACCCGTACCATCGCCCTTGAACTCAGACTTGAAGCGAGCAGAGTTGACCACTTTGAGGGGTGTTCCTGAGATGCCTGGTATGTTGCCGCCAATCTCCTCAACACCCGCATTGAAGACATGCACATCTGCCTCCACGGTTTTGTACACAAGAAGGTCTTGGTAGCCGAACGGATTCAGGCCGCTTTCGCCTGCCCACGGCAAAGCGTGCAGGAGAGGAATCGGCGGAGGAATCACGGCGAAATTCGCAACTGTGTCATCGGACGAAGTCCAGTCCGCACCCACGGCCTTCACCACAAGAGTGGAGCCGACAGGCCACTGCCCAACTTCAAAGGACTGCTTGTAAACCCGACCGTTAATCGTGGGTTCGGGCTGAAGGGAAGTGCGCTCTGGGAAAGGGAACACCTCCAAAATTTTGACGTGAGTTGGGGCTATGAACCTGGTAGTTCGACTGCCGTTCGCGCCACCGCGCAGCGTGACCCGCACAGTGCTATGATGCGTCCGCAAGGACGACTCGTTGGAAAGATTGGTTTCGGCTAGCGACAGGCGTGTTGATTGGTGCGCCTCGGGCTTCCCGCTGGGTAGACTTGTTCTTCTCGGATCCTGGCCGGGCACGGGGGTGTGGACACAACCGAAACCCACTACTAAACCTAACCTATGCCGACTCCCTCCTTGCCCGTCCTGGATCCCACGGCTGCCGCGATTGACGTGGGCAGCGAACAACTCCACGTCTCCCTCGCCGGCGGCGCGCCGAAAGTCTTCGGCACCACCACCGGTCAGCTCCACGCCCTGCGCGACTGGCTCAAGGAAAACGGCGTCCGTTCGGTCGCCATGGAAGCCACGGGCATCTACTGGCGCTGTCCGTATGAAGTGCTGGAGCAAGCGGGGCTGGCCGTGGTCGTGGTCAACGGCAAGTACGTCAAGAACCTGCCGGGCCGCAAGCCCGACAGGCAGGACTGCCAGTGGCAGGCGACCCTGCACGCCCACGGTCTGCGCCAGCCCGGCTTCGTGCCCCCGGCGCACCTCCGCCGGTTGCCGGACTACTTGCGGTTGCGCAGCGCCCCCCTCGTGATGGCGGGCAGTCACGAACAGCACATGCAGAAGGCGCGGGAACGGATGAATCTCAAGATGCACGACGTGATCAGCGACCTGACCGGCGTCAGCGGTCTGAACATGATCGAGGCGATCCTGGCGGGCGAGCGCCGTCCGGAAACATTGCTGACGCTGTGCGATCCGCAGGTTCAGAAGAAGAAGACCGACCGGCTGCGGGCGGCCTTGGAGGGCACGTGGCAGGACGAACATCTCTTTGCCCTGCGGCAGGCACACGAACTGTGGGCGTTCTATCAAAAGAAGATCGCCGAGTGTGACCCGGCGACTGAGGTGGTCCTCAAGGAACTGGCCGGGCCGGAGGACCCGACCCAGCCGGTGCCGCCAGTGACGACCAAGCGGGGCGGGGTCAACGCGCCACAGATTGCGGGACTGCCTGGGCTGTTGTGGCGGCTGTGCGGGCAGAAAGACTCGACCACGCTGCCGGGGGTGGCCGACTACGTCCTGCTGCAACTGCTGGGGGAAGTAGGCAGCGACTTGGGCAAACACTGGCCGAGCGAGAAACACTTCACAGCCTGGCTGGGCCTGGCACCGGGCAGCCGGCAAAGCGGCAAGCGCCGCGGCAGCCAGCGGCGCGGGCGCAACCGGGCCGGACGCTTGTTTTGCGTCATCGCTCAGAGTGTGGGCCGCAGTGTGGACAAAGCCTTGGGGGGATTCTACCGTCGGCTCAAGGGGCGGCGCGGGGGGTTGGTGGCCAATCTGGCGCTGGCTCGCAAACTGGCCGAACGCTTCTGGCGCCTGATGGCTCACGGGATCAGCTACGTCGAACAAGGACTCAAGAAATATGAAGAGCAAGTCGCTCGCACCTAACAACACCTGCTCCAAAAACTCGCCCGAAAGTACAACCTGGTGCTCCAGCCCAAAGCCGCCTGAGTTTACATGGTTACCCCGAAAATGAATACCATATGCGCTATACAGCATATAGGTACAAAAGCCCATCGCACCCGCCTTTTTCATCCGAAGTGGTGGCCCAAATGGCTGGGTGATTCATGGGTAGGCTAGACCAGCGGGTGGCCTTTCGCGCCCAGGCCCTTGGACTGGCCCAGCCCGGAGCGGCGCATGGAGCAGAAGGGGATTACTGCCATGCCTGCCCTCACTAATAGCAAAGCCGCTCCGATCCTGGCCAGTCCAAGGGCCTGAAGCCCGGGGCATCATCGTGCCAGTAACAAACTCCCCGGATGAACCAGAATTCCTTCCTCCAGGGCATCCCGCAGCGGACAGCCTTTCTTCTCGTAGCCCGGCAAATGTTTTCGCGCCTGTTCCGCCGCCCTGCCCATCCCGACAATCAGCGGCACGCACTCCGTCCCGCCGCGCAGATTCCGCTCCTGATGCCAGCCGTGAATCATCGGCGAGGACGACGCTTTCCGTCGCACGTAAAGCGCGCCGGCACCTTTTGGCGCATGAAACTTGCGGCCCGCGAGCGAAAGGGAGTCCGCCTGCATCCCGTCGGCGCGGTCTTTTTGCTCACGCGGGCGTCCTGCGGTTTCGAGTGGGCGGCTTTGTAGGCCGAGATTTCTTGCGCGAGGTCGGTCAGGTTGGCCACGGACACAGTTCATCCGCCGGGTTCATTCCCCCGCGTAGATATTGAATCTTCCCTCGCGTAGAAAGCCCACCAAGGTCATACCAAACTCGCGAGCCAGATCAATGGCCAGGCTGGACGGCGCGCTGACAGCGGCCATGACGGGAATGCCTGCCATCAGCGCTTTCTGAACCAACTCGAAGCTGGCGCGACCGCTCACCAGCACGACCGATTCCGGGGCCGGCAGACGGTCGGTCAACAGTAACGATCCCACGAGCTTATCCATCGCGTTGTGGCGGCCAACGTCCTCGCGCGACAACACCAAGTTGCCCACGGGGTCGAACAAAGCGGCGGCGTGCAGTCCTCCCGTGCGCGCAAAGCCCGTCTGCTGCCGCTGCATCACTTCGGGCAAGGTCAGGAAATAGCCCTCCGGCAAGCGCGGTTTGCCGGCTAACGGCGGCGGGCAGATGGCGCGGACTTGTTCCAGCGAGGCCTTGCCACAGATCCCGCAACTGGAGGTGGTATAGACGTGCCGGCTGAGTCGGAGGGGGTCGAATGGCACATTGCGGCGCAGGTACACGGTCACGATGTTTTGGTGCTGCGGCTCGCGGCCCTTAGTACAATAGGAAATCCGCTCGATCGCTTTCCGGGTGCGGATCACGCCTTCACTCCAGAGAAAGCCGGCCGCCAACTCGAAATCGTGGCCGGGGGTACGCATGGTAACTGAGACCGGGTACGCACGCGCACCAGACTCGACGCGGATTTCCATTGGCTCCTCAGTGGCCACCACGTCACTGCGCCGCCGCTGTTGACCGGCGGCGTGCTTCAGGACGGTTACGCGGGTTGTGCTGGAGTGCATCAGTCAGTCCGATCTTTCATTGGGAATGCTTCCCTTAGCTTTCGGCCATGGCAGCCACGGCGACACTATAGTCAGCGAGGTAGTCAACGCAAAGGGATACGCGACCCCGGACGCGTCGCTTGTCACCTTGCGACCCTGGGCAGGTGGGCACCGCCGCCGGTAGTTCCGCGTCTGCGCGATAAAAGCGTGGCACGCCGCCCTGGTCGGCACGAGGCGGGACGGAGGCTGTTTGCGGCTCGCATAGCGCCGCGCCATTTGATCGGTCTTGATGGCGGAAAAAGATCACCGAAAAGCAAATAAAGCTGGGCAGGGAGGATCCTCTTGTGATAGGTAAAGCGCAGTCGTATGCAACAAACATCGCCGCCGAGTGCCGAAGCGAAGACAATCCATGAGGACCGAACCCTGGGGAACGTGGTTGACATAGTGACGAGATGCGGCACGAGCCGAGAGGCGTGCATCAAGATCCTGCAAGAAGTTCAGGAGGCTTACGGCTACTTGCCAACCGCTGCGTTGCGCTATGTGACAGAGCACACCCGAATCACCCCGCGCCAGATCTACGGCGTGGCAACGTTTTACGAGCGGTTCCGCTTCAAGCCGCTGGGCCGTCACTTGATCAAGGTCTGTCGTGGTACGGCCTGTCATGTCCGCGGTGCGCCACAAGTTTTGGACGCAGTCGAGCAGGAACTGGGTTTGGCCGAGGGCAAGGACACGACCGCGGACGGCGAATTCACCTATGAGAAGATCGCCTGTTTCGGCGCGTGTGCTCTGGCACCCGTCGTGGTGGTGGACGGCCAGACGAAGGGCGGGATGACAGCCGACAAGATGCGGCGACTGTTGAGGAGAGAGGCGAAATCAAATGACCCGGCGAAAGGAGAGAATCAACCCGATGCCAAAGCTGAATAGTCGTGCCGACCTGGTCAGGCACCGAAAAGAAGTTCAAAGCCGCACGGACCCGCGGCAGAAGCAGATCTCAGTCTGCACCGGAACGGGTTGTTCCTCGGCGGGAGCGCAGGAAGTTGTCTGCCGCCTCCAGGAGGAGTTGGGCAAGCAAGGCGGAAAGTGTCAGAGCACGGTAAAGGTGACCGGGTGTCACGGCTTTTGCGAGCGCGGTCCCTTAGTCGTCATTCGGCCCTCCGGCGTGCTCTACAACCAGGTCAAGGCCGACCAGACGCCCCGGATTCTTGCGGCGGCCGAAGCGGACGAGGTCGTTTCGGGGTTGCTGTATGTGGATCCGGTCACGCAGCAGCCGGTCACCAAGGAACACGACGTGCCGTTTTATCGGCACCAGCAGCGCATGGCGCTGGGCAAGAATGGCCTGGTGGACCCGCGCGAGATTGACGATTACATCGCGCTGGACGGCTACGACGCCATGGCCCGGACGCTGGCGGAACTGACGCCAGCGCAAGTGATCGAAACCATCAAGCAGTCTGGGCTGCGGGGCCGTGGCGGGGCCGGCTTTCCGACCGCTGCAAAGTGGGAGCTTGCGGCGCGGAACATCGCCGCGCGGCGTGCCGCTGAAGCCTCGGACGACAACGGCCCGTCAGGTTATGTCGTCTGCAACGGCGACGAAGGCGACCCCGGCGCGTTTATGGACCGGAGCATCTTGGAAGGTAATCCGCACGGCGTGCTGGAGGGCTTGATCATTGGCGGCTACGCGGTAGGCGCGCGGGTCGGTTATTTCTACATCCGGGGCGAATATCCGCTGGCCATTGACTACATGACGCGTGCGATTCAGCAGGCGACCGAGCAGGGTTTGCTGGGACGCAACATCTTGGGCAGCGGTTTTGATTTCGAGGTTAAGATCGCGCGCGGTAGCGGCGCGTTCGTATGCGGCGAGGAAACCGCGCTCATCGCCTCCATCGAAGGCGAGCGGGGGATGCCGCGTCCGCGTCCGCCCTACCCCGTGGAGGTCGGGCTTTGGGGTAAGCCGACCGTGATCAACAACGTCAAGACTTGGACGTATGTTCCGCTGGTTTTACAGAAAGGCCCGGAGTGGTTCCGCAACATCGGCACGCCCTCCAGTCCCGGCACCGCCATCTTCTCGCTCGTGGGCAAAGTCAACAACACCGGCCTGGTCGAGGTGCCGATGGGAGTGTCTCTGCGTCACCTAGTCAACGACGTGGGCGGAGGCGTTCCCAAGGGCGGCAAGTTCAAGGCCGTGCAAACCGGCGGTCCCAGCGGCGGCTGCATCCCGGCCGAGTTGCTCGACACGCCCGTGGATTACGAGGCGTTGGGGCGCATTGGTTCAATGATGGGATCGGGCGGCATGGTCGTCATGGATGAGACCACATGCATGGTGGACTTGGCGCGCTATTTCCTCTCCTTCACCCAAAACGAGTCGTGCGGCAAGTGCGCTCCGTGCCGGCTCGGCACCCAGCGCATGTTGGACATCCTCACCCGTATCACCGAAGGCAAGGGCGCGGAGGAGGATCTACCCCTGCTCGAAGAGTTCGCTGCTACCGTGAAGCTCACCTCGCTCTGCGGGCTGGGTCAGACCGCGCCCAATCCGGTGCTCACCACGCTGCGCTACTTCCGTCACGAATACGAGGCGCACGTCCGCGACAAGAAGTGCCCCGCCAAGGTCTGCAAGGCGCTGCTGACTTACACGATTGATGCCGCGTTGTGCAAAGGCTGCGGCCTGTGCATCCGCGCCTGCCCCGCCGAGGCGATCACGGGCGGGAAGAAGCAGCCCCACCTAGTTCACGAGGAGGTCTGCGTTCACTGTGGCGCGTGCTTCGCCGTGTGTAAGTTCGACGCGGTGCAGGCCGAATAAAGAATCCCCGATCCATGAAAACCGTTTCGCTCACGATTGACGGACGCAGCGCGACCGCGACCGCCGGCACAACTCTCCTCGACGCGGCGAAAGCCGCCGGCATCGAAATCCCGCACCTGTGCCACGACCCGCGCGTCGAGCCGATCGGCAGTTGCCGGCTCTGCGGCGTGAAGGTCGAGGGCATGCGTGGTTTGGTCGCCGCCTGTTCGCAGACGGTCAACGACGGCATGAAGGTGGTTTCAGAAGACGACGAGCTGGCCCTCCGTCGCAAGCACGTCCTAGAACTGTTGCTCTCCGACCATTGCTCCACCTGCATCGGCTGCGACAAATCGGGCGCTTGCAAGCTACAGGATTACGCCTACCGGTATCACGCCGATCAAAATCGCTTCGGAGTCTATGCTCCCAAGCCGAACGGGAAGAATTTCACGACGTTGAACAAGGGCATCCTTTACGACGCGGAGAAGTGCATCCGGTGCGGCCTGTGCGTGAAGTATTGCGAGACCGTGCAGATGGCCGAGGCGTTGACGTTCGCCTGGCGGGCGAACCGTTTGGTGGTCACGACGCCGTTCGACGAGGATTTGCACAAGACCTCCTGCGAGTTGTGCGGCGGCTGCATCCGTGTTTGCCCCACCGGCGCGATGTTGGACAAGGCGGCCATCGGCCAAGGTCGCGAGGCCGATCTCACCCGTGTCCGGACGACCTGCCCGTACTGTGGCGTGGGTTGTCAGATGGATCTGCTGGTCAACCAGCGCAAGAACCGCATCGTGCGCGTCACGTCCGACCCGTATTCGCCGGTCAACAGCGGCAACCTCTGCGTGAAAGGCCATTTCGGATTTGAGTTTGTCAGTTCCCCCGAGCGGCTCACGCACCCGCTGATCCGCGAGAACGGCGCTTTCCGCAAGGCGAGTTGGTCGGAGGCACTCGAACTGGTGGGGCGGCGCTTCCGTGAAATCCGGGAGCAGCACGGCCCAGACGCGCTCGCGTTTATTTCCTCCGCCCGTTGCACCAACGAAGAAAACTATCTCGTCCAGAAAGTCGCGCGCGCTACCGTCGGCACGAACAACGTGGACAACTGCGCCACCAGTTGCCACGCGCCGACCGTCGCGGGGTTGGCCGAGAGCTTCGGCAGCGGGGCCATGACCAACAGCACCACCGAGATCAAAGACTGCAAGGTGTTGTTCCTCATCGGTGCTAACCCAACCGAGGCGCACCCGATCTTTGGGCTGGAGATGAAGCGCGCGCTGCGGCGCGGCGCGAAGCTGATCGTTTGCGATCCGCGCGAAACCTGGCTTGCGCGCCGGGCTGACATCCACATCCAGCACCGCCCTGGCAGCGACAACATGCTGCTCAACGCGATGATGCGCTTCATCCTCGACGAAGGTTTGGCCGACCTCGCGTTCGTCGAGGGCCGGTGCGAGAATTTCGACGAGTTTTGCGAGAACCTGAAACATTACACCGTCGAGGACGCGGCAAAGTATTGCAGCGTGGACGCTGATCTCATCCGCTCAGCGGCACGCCTCTACGCCGCCGGCAAACCCAGCGGCATTTTCTACACGCTGGGCATTACCGAGCACTCGTGTGGCACTGACAACGTGAAGAACATCGCCAACCTGGCCATGCTTTGCGGCCAGATCGGCAAATGGGCCAGCGGCGTCAATCCGCTGCGTGGTCAGAACAATGTGCAAGGCTCCTGCGACATGGGCGCGATGGCGCACAAGCTGCCTGGTTACCAGAATTGGAGTGACGCCGCTGTCTGCGCCAAGTTCGAGCAGGCATGGGGCGTTTCTCTCCCCCAAACGACTGGCAAGAAGATCCCTATGCTCATTGAGGCCGCCGGCAGCGGTGAACTCAAGGCGCTTTTCATCATGGGCCAGGACATCGTGTCCACCGAGCCGAACCAGGCAAAGGTGATCGCGCGCCTGCAAAATCTCGATCTGCTGGTTTGCCAAGAGATATTCCTCACGGAAACCGCCAAACTGGCGCACGTCGTCCTGCCCGGCGCCGCATGGGCCGAGAAGGATGGCACTTTCGCCTGCTCGGAACGGCGCGTGCAATTGGTTCGCAAGGCGGTCAACCCGCCCGGCGAGGCCAAGGCTGACTGGGAAATCCTTTGCCTGCTCTCCACCGCGCTCGGCTATCCGATGACTTATGGCAGCCCGGCGGAAATCTACGACGAGATCGCCCGGCTCTCGCCGGTCTTCGGCGGCATCAGCCACGAGCGCATCGCGGAGCGCGACGGTCTGCAATGGCCTTGCACGACGAAAGACCACCCCGGAACGCAGTTTCTCCACCAAGGTAAGTTCACGCGCGGCAAGGGGAAGTTCCACGCGATCGTCTTCCAACCGCAGAAGGAAGAGCCAGACGATGAGTATCCGCTGATTCTCTCGACGGGGCGAACGCTCTTCAACTACAACTGCGGCAGCATGACGCGAAAGGCCGCCGTCATTCACCAGAGAGAACCGGAGAACTTCGTGGAAATCCACCCCGACACGGCTGCGCGCTACGGCATCACTGCCAACCAGCACGTCACGGTGCGCACGCGGCGCGGTGCGGTAACTGCGCGGGCCGTCGTTGGTGGGAAGGTTCGTCCGGACACGATCTGGATGCCCTTCCACTTTGCCGAAAGCCCAACCAACGCCATCACGAACGACGTCTTCGACCCCGTGACCGCCACCGCCGAATACAAATGTTGCGCGGCCGCTATCGCGAAGGCGGAAGCGTAACGGCGCGCCGACCAGAACCGTGCGGCAAGCTGGCGTCGAAATAGCGCCCGGCCCCTGTGGGCGTGGCTTTGATTCCGCAGACGCTGTGTAGCAAGAACCGCCAACCGAAAGAACCTACGTATGGCAGATTTCCTAACCACGCTGAAATCGCAAGTCCTGTTGAGCGACGGGGCGATGGGATCGTACCTGTTCGAGTTGACCGGACGGCTGTCTGAAGCCAACCACGTTTACGAATCCTTCAATGTTGACCAAGCCGGGATCGTCGAAAAGGTCCATTTGGCCTACCTGAACGCCGGAGCACAATGCCTGGTCACCAACACTTTTGGAGCCAACCGCGGTAAGCTGGAAGAATATGGCCTCGGCCAGCGTGTCGCCGAGTTGAACCGCGGCGGCGTCGAAGCTGCGCGCCGCGCCCTCAAACAGTTCCAAACCCAGCGCCCGACGGCGGGATCTTTTTTCGTGCTCGGCTCGGTTGGTCCGACGCAACAGGTGCTTACCGAACGGACGGCGCTGGAGGCTTGTTATCGCGAGCAGTTCGAAGCGCTCATCGGAAGCGGGGCGGACGCGTTGATTTTCGAGACGTTCACCTCCTTGGAGCAACTGGAACTGCTGGTTAGCATCGCCAGCTCCATTCCGCACGCGCCGCCGATCATTGCGGAGATGACCATTCATTCTTCGAGCAGCGGGGCGTTGTTTGAAACCGACCCGGTCAAGTTCGTCAACCGCATGGCCGGCCTGGGCGTGGCGGTCGCTGGAGTCAATTGTTGCGCCCCGTGGGATGCCGCCACGTTCGTGGAAGCCGTCGCGGATTCAGGTCCAGTTCGCTCCGGTGCTCTGCAGCTTTCGGCCCTGCCCAATGGCGGCGGCTTTCAGCGGATCGGCAACCGGTTTATGACCGTCGTCAATCCCGAGTTCGCCGGCCGGATGGCGCGCGGCTTCATGGAGCGGGGCGTGCGACTGATCGGCGGCTGCTGCGAAATGCACCCGCCGCACATCCAGGAGATGCACAACTACCTGTGGTCCCGAACCGTCGGCGGGCAGTCGGTTTCCGTCCAGATTCAGTCCACACTCCCTCCCGTCGGTGACGCCGAGAAACGGCTCGCTGGTCCATTCTCACGCAAGCTCAAAGACAGCCAATTCGTCGTCAGCGTCGAAGCGCTGCCTCCGCGCGGGACGGACGAAAGAATCATTCAGAGCAAAGTGGACTTTGTCGCCAAGCTGGCCGCCAGCGGCCTGGCTGATGCGATGGATTTCACCGATGGCTCGCGGGGAATCCCGCTGATTTCACCCGGCGATTTCATCCATTTGATCCGCGAACGCCTCCACTGGACCGCCGCGACGTGCGACCCGTTGGAACTGATCCCGCATTTCACCAGCCGCGACTTGAACGTCATGGGCGTGCAAAGCCGCCTGATCGGCTACCACGCCAATCGCATCCACAACGTGCTGTTCATTACCGGCGATCCGCCCAAAATGTCGCCAACCTACCCGCGCTCCACGGCGGTGTTCGACGTGGATTCCGTTGCGATGATCCGGTTGGCCCATGCCTGCCTAAACGCCGGGGTGGATTTTGGCGGCGTGCCGCTGGGCAAGCAACCCGACCCGCGCACCCATTTCACCATCGGTGCCGGCTTTGAACCGGAAGCGACGGACCTGGAACGTGAACTCACCCGGCTTCAACAGAAGATTGATAACAGCGTTGACTACATTATGACCCAGCCCGCCTTCCACCATGAACCGCTGGCGAAGTTGGAAAAGTTTCGCGCCCAGATTCCCTGCCTAATCGGGGTGATGGTTTTGACCAGTTTCGAACATGCCCAGCGGATGGCGCGCGTCCCCGGAGTCGTAATTCCTGACGCAATCTTGAAGCGCTTTTCTGCCCGGGAGAGTCTTGCGGATCAGGCCGCCGTCGGTGGGGAGATCGCTGCCGAGCAGATCCGCTGGCTCGTTCGCGAGGGCTGGGCGGGCCTTTACCTTATGTCCACTGCCAACCCAAACGGCACGCTGGACTTGCTCCGCGCTGGACTGCAACGGTAGGGATGCATTCCCAGACATGAGATGACTGGCGAGACGGAGCCGGAATTGGCCCACGACATTCCGCCCACCGGCCAATACGTAAATCCGCAGTGTTCTGCGGCAGAGCCGAAACTGTGCAGTCGCCAGCGCGCCGGTTGGGATCGCACACCGGGGACAGGTGTGCGTGCCTTTCTCCATGCTCATCAATTCAGACCTGGTACAGACCTGCTGCCAGACGGCGCTGGGCAGACGCCGCAAACAGTTGGGCGTGCTTTGGTCGGCCCCGAAGCCGAGCAAATCCTGGCCTGGCGCTGTATTCATGGCAGGCGACGACTGGAAGAGTTCCGGAAACACCGGCTCCATTTGCATGCGCCCCGTAACGAAGCTCTGCCTCTGGCAGCTCGAATGACGAACTCTGTATCGCACCCGATCAACCCCCCCGTGCTTCGTTTCGGCTTGGCCCGCCGCCGCCTTCGCCCTTAACCTCCGCCCATGAAAATCGTTCTCGCATACTCTGGCGGCCTCGACACCTCGGTCCTGCTTTCCTGGATCAAGGAAAACTACCGGGCCGAAATCATCGCCTTCTGCGCCGACATCGGGCAGGAGGAGGAACTCAAGGGCCTCGACAAGAAGGCCAAGAACACCGGCGCTTCGAAGATCTACATTGACGACCTCCGGGAGGAATTCGCCCGCGACTTCATCTTCCCAATGATCCAGGCCAGCGCCATATACGAGGGGCAATACTTCCTCGGCACCAGCATCGCCCGCCCGCTCATCGCCAAACGCATGATCGAGATCGCCCGCGCCGAGAAGGCCGACGCCATCGCCCACGGTGCCACCGGCAAAGGCAACGACCAGGTCCGCTTCGAACTCACCGCCGCCGCCCTCGCACCCGAACTCGACGTCATCGCCCCCTGGCGCGAAGCCCGCTTCCGCGACGAATTCCCCGGCCGCGCCGAGATGATCGCCTATTGCGACGAAAAGAAGATCCCCGTCCAGGCCAGCGCCAAGAAGCCCTACTCCATGGACCGCAACCTTCTCCACATCTCCTTCGAGGCCGGCATTCTGGAAGACCCGTGGATGGACGCCTTTTCCGAAAAGAACAAGGACATGTTCAAACTCTCCGTCGCCCCAG
>CAINDV010000187.1 GCA_903847485.1 uncultured Verrucomicrobiota bacterium | reverse complement strand
CAGTTGGCGGATCTCGTCGGCGGTGAGCGCCCGGTCGTAGATGCGCGCGTCGTCGATGGAACCCTGGAGGTTGTTGCCGGATCCTGTCCCCTGATGACGCAGACCGAAGACGGCGATGGTGTCCTTGGCGCCGAGCAAGTCGATGTTGTTGGCCTCGTAGGACGCGCAGGGTTCGCCATTCCGATAGATGGTGGTTCGGTTGCCATGGTAAGAAACCGCCATCTGGACGAGCGTCTTGCTGTCCGCCTTTTCAACCTGGCTGGCCTGCTGGTCGGCCTGGGTGCGGGCAAATATTTCGCTGCCCGCCATCCACTTGCCGACAGCCCTTTCGCCAAAGACGATCCCGTCAAATCGATCGCCTGACTGGATCGTGAGGGCGCTGCCGCCCTGCTGGGTCGTGTTTGCGAGACACACCCAGGACACCAGCGTCTTGTCAGTCCCCGCAACCGCCACCGCCCCGGCAACAGCCATACTGCACATGAACCCCGCGACTCCGACAACTACCCCTGCAAATTTCGCACTCATCTGTTTTATTATGTTCATTACTCTTGTTCCTTTTACGGAAATAGAATCTGCCGCTGGTAGCCGCGGTCCTGCGAGACGGCCGGGTCCAGTAGATGGTAGATCGGTTGGAGCACGAGATCCGTGCCTTCGACCAGGAAATCACGCTCGCCTCGACGGTTGAATCGCGCATCAGACTTCACGGACACCGCCTGCGGTCCCGCGTAGCCCAGCATCAGCGGGCCGTAATGGAAAGTGCGGTATTCACCGCGGTCGGCACCGTTGACCCGGTTGATGGGCGCCTTGGCCGCGACGCTCTGCTCGAACGACAGTTCCACCACGTCCCCAGCCTGCCAGCGGCGCGAAACGTTGAGGAATCCGCCTTGGCTGGTCACCGCTGGCCCCTGGCCATTGAGCTTGAGGACCGGGCGCTCAGCCCAGGAGGGCGTAAACAGGCTTAAGGTTCGTGGCTCATCGCCTTGGGCGGCGCTTACCTCAAGCCGCACCTCGCCCTGCCACGGATAGCCCGTCTTTTGGAGGAGCGTGAGAGATTGTTCGCCCCAGCGCAACGTGGCCCGGGCATCCTGGTAAAAGGGCACGATCACGCCCGCGTCGCTCTTGAAAAAGCAATACTGCGCCGCCTTGGTCAACCCGTCGGCACCCCGCATGGTGCAGCACTGGGTTGCCTCCTGGGATACAATTGTTAGAAAGGGTTTATCCACCGAGGGGCAGCTGTTACAGCCGAGGCCGCCATTGCTTCTCTGATTGACGCTCAGTCCGTTGTAGTAGATCCGATGGGCATCCTCGAGGTAAGTGGCCTCGCCGGTGTAGCGCCACAACTGCACGGCGATGATGAACGCGTCGACAACGGCGCATCCCTCTGTCCACTCAGGCCGTCCGAACCAGTTGTGGTTCTCGAAATTCTCGGACATCGCCTTCGCGCGGTAGAGCCGATACCGATCGGCCGCGACCTGCAGGAGTTCCTTCCGCCCGGTTGTCTCGAAATGCCGCAGCAGCGACCGGGTCGAGATCAGAGTTG
>CAINDV010000186.1 GCA_903847485.1 uncultured Verrucomicrobiota bacterium | reverse complement strand
GATGATGCGGTCGAGGATCATGATCTTCTGCCAGATTTTCCGGGAGAGGCCATTGGTCAGGTTTTCCACTTCGTTCACCGCTGAGAGTGTCACGGGGTCGTCGAAGCGCTGGACGTAGAGCGCGGCGATCTTGCTGGTGAGCGCGAGGAGGTCAGTGCAGGCGTCCAGGTAGCGGGTGAGTTGCACCGGCGTGAGGGCGCGCGGGGCGTCCGGCCCGGCGGTGGCCGGCGGCGCGGTGCTACGCTCTGGGTCTTTCGTGATCTGGTGCATGTCCACGATGTGCGCGATGGAGCGCAGGACGTGGAGGGCTTTCAGCGCACGGCGGCGCTTGAGGCGCGTCTCCAGCGTGAGGAAGAAGAAGATCGCGATGCCGAGGAAGACGACTTCGTTGATCGCCGCTTCCGAGCCTTGGAGGAACTCCGCGATGCTGGTGAAGGTCGGCTGCAATCGCACACTGGCGAACGTGCCGATTACGATGGTGAGGACGGCGAAGATGCCGACTCCGGCTAGCACGCGCAGCGTCAGGTGCGGCTTGGCGAGCCATTCGGTGAACGCCGCCGCCTGTTCGCTGACCACCAGCAACTCACCGCTCACCCGGCTCAGGCCGGAGCCGGGGAAGCGCTGCTCAATCGCGTCGCGTACCTCACGGCACGTTTCCACGATCTTGGCGGGGTCTAGGTTGCGATACATGAGGGAAGGGGAAATCCGAAATCCGAAAGGCCAGATGGTCCGCTGTTCGGATTTCGGATTCCGGATTTCATCGCTTGCCTCTGCGTGCTGACGGGCTTGATGCAGCCCCCCGCTACACGAGCTTCTTGAACTTCGGGTCGGCGGCGAGCTTCTTGACGAGCTCCTTGACCTTCTGCGACTCGCTCTTCTGCGCCACCATCACCGCGTCGTCTGTCTGGACCACGATGCAGTCGCGCAGCCCCACCAGGGCGATGGGCGTGCGGTGCTTGGTCCGGGCGTCGAAGATGATGTTCCGCGCCGCGTCCACATGGATGAAGTCGGCACGGGCGCAATTGCCTTCGGCGTCGGGCTTGATGTGCCGGGCCAGCGCCGTCCAGGAGCCGAGGTCGTCCCAGGCGAACGTGCCGTCGGCGACGACGACGTTGTGGGCGTGCTCCATCAGCGCGTAGTCAATGGAGACCTTCTTGATGTCGGGGTATTCCTTCGCGAGCAACTTGGCGAGCTTCGCCGGTTGGTTCGCCGCGGCAAACCACCGCTGGCAGGCGGCGAACATCTCTGGCTGATGCTTCTGCAAGCCTTCCGTCACCGTCACGAAGGACCAGATGAACATGCCGGCGTTCCACCGGTAATGGCCGCTGCTCACGTATTCCACGGCTTTCTCCACGCTGGGCTTCTCGACGAAGCGCTCGGCCTTGAAGAACGTCGTCCTGTAAGGCTTCGCGCCCTGCGGAGCGGGCAGCGGCGGGCCGACGTGGATGTAGCCGTAGCCGGTGGCCGGCTCGTTGGGGTTGATGCCGATGGTGACAATAGCCTGCCCGCGGCTGGCGAGGTCTAAGGAATCGCCGAGCACTTGCTGAAACTTCTTCTCCTCCGGGATGACGTGGTCCGCCGGCAGCACGGCCATGACGCCGGTGGTCGAACGCGCGCCGACGAGCGCCGCGCCGAGGGTGACGGCAGCGCAGGTGTCGCGCCCGACCGGCTCGGCCACGACGTTGTGCTTCGGGAGCTTGGGCAACTGCTTGCGCACTTCCGGCGCCTGCACTTCGTTGGTGATGACGAAGACATTCTCCGCCGGCACCAGCGGCAAAACGCGGTCCACGGCCTGTTGGAGGAAGGAGCGGTCGCCGAGCAGCTTGATGAGTTGCTTGGGCGTCTTCTCCCGGCTGACGGGCCAGAAGCGCTCGCCGCGCCCACCGGCCATGATGATGACGAAACGATCGGAGTTGGTTTTGGATTTGGTTTTCATGGATTTAAGAATTCAGATTTCTCCGGCGTGCGCCAGAGCCTCGCGGAACAGGGTCTCGCTGATATGGCCCCCAACGCGACGAATGGTCGTCAGACAAGGTTCCACCCGCTCAATGTGGCCAGCGGCCTTGAGCCGCAGCACGACACCGATCGTGCCCAACACCCGGACACCTTCTCGCCGGGCCTGACGCCGGGCGGCCTGGTCGTCCAAGATGGCGGCAAATTCCGAGTGCGCCATCGCCCACGCGATGACGGAGCGTTCACCTGCCCCTATGTCCAACGCGGCAAAGTGCCCTGGCTCGCCGACTGGTGGCTGAATAAAGGATTTGCCGGTGCTGTGAATCCAGCGTGCCCCGGCATCGCTCGCGGCACCCTGCCTTACTTCCTCGGCGACCGGTTCGGGAATGACCAGCGGTTGGGGGAGCTGGAGAACGAAATCCATCACTCCCGCCTTGGCCAGGAGGATGATCGGCGAAGCGTTGATGACCCACGGTTCAGCCACGGCCAAACTCCGCCTCCAGTTCCTCCGGAGGGTATTGAAATGGGGACACGCTGTGACGGCTCAGGAGTTCGAGAAACGCCGCCCGCGACACCCCCAGGAATTCAGCGCCCTTGCCAGAGGAGATGCGGCCTTCGTCATACCACTTCACCACGGCGGTTTCGTACATCTCCCGGCCGAAACGATCGGGGCTGGCCCCGAACAACCGCACGGCCTCGGTCGGCACTTCCAATGTCACAGTTGCATTCACGGCCAAACTCTACCCGGCCCAGTGGGCTTTGGCGAGATTCTGGGTGAAACTACGATCGCACTCGACGAACTTGCGCTCATGGAGCACTTGCAGGCGCGAGGTTATTACCAACTCGTTTCGTGCGGTCCACAAAACCGGCAAGGACTGGTCTCGGGAAATGGCAGAACTGGACGCGCCGCCCAGCTTACGCCTTGGACACGGCTACGGAATCCAGACCAGGTTCGGGTTGTTCGTGCGGCCGACGTTGGCGGCGAAGTCCCAATACTCCGCGCTGCGGAAGCGGGCGGAATGGCCGTCCAGCAGCGTGAACTGAGCGCCGACACCGTGGAGGTTCGTGTGGACGTTGTTCTGTTGCGCGACGGCGGCGAGCTTGCCGTTGTCGAAGAGCCAGACCGTGCGCGCCGGCTGAGCGAGCGAGGAAAGCCGGACCTGGTTGCCGGCGCCGTGGGCGTTGACGTGTTCGTTGAGGCAGTAGTGGAAGAGGTTGTTGCCATTGCTCCGGCGGGCGTTGGCCGGGCAAATCCAGAGGCACTTGCCAGGATCAATGCCGGCGTTGGTCCGCCACGGCTGCTCCTTGTAAGTGGGCAAGCCGAGCGTGCGAGGCAAGTCATTATACCAGCCGGTCTCCAGCGAAGTGCCGTTGGGCGAGCCGTCCGGCGGCAGGTAATCGTCGTTGTCATTGGCGAACAGATGTGTCGCCAAACCCCACTGCTTGAGATTGTTGAGACAGGCGGTGCCGTGGGCGGCGGCCTTGGCCCGGCTAAGCGCCGGCAAAAGCAGCCCCGCCAGGATCGCGATGATCGCGATCACGACGAGCAGTTCAATCAGCGTGAAAGCCTGTTTGCGTTGCATGAGGTTGCGCCGGCAGACGCTCCGGGCAAGTTATACCACAGCCCGTCGCGAAACGACTAACGAAAACCCGCGCCGGAGATGGCGGCGATCAGGGCAGTTTCGACGGTATGCTACGGCGGCGGTGCCGTCGCTGGCGCTTCCGGAGGGATGGTGAAGAAGAACGCCGCGCCTTCGCCAGGCTGGGCTTCGGCCCAGATGCGGCCGCCGTGCCGATGGATGATGCGTTGGGAAAGCGCCAGACCGACGCCGGTCCCTTCAAATTCCGCGTCGCCGTGCAGGCGCTGGAACACGCCGAAAAGCTTGGCCGCGTAGCGCATGTCGAAGCCGACGCCGTTGTCTTTCACGAAGTAAACCACCTCCGCGCCCGCCGTCAGGCTGCCCACTTCGATGCGCGCCTCGGCCGCGCGGCGGGTATATTTCACCGCGTTTCCTAGCAGATTGACCCAGACCTGGCGCAGGAGAGCGGGATCGCCTTGTGCCGGCGGCAGGGGCGACACGGTGAAATGCAGCCGGCGTTCCGGCACACGGACGGCCAGTTCCGCGAAAACCGCCTGAGCCAACGCCTCTTGGTCCACCTCCGCCCGTCGCACGGGCTGGCGGCCCAGGCGGGAAAAGGCCAGCAAATCATCAATCAACAGCCCCATCCGGTGGGCCTCCGCCGAGATCACGTCGAGCACCCGGCGGCCCTCGTCGTCCAGCCGCGTGCCGTGGTCTTCGCTCAGGATACCGGCGTAACCGGAGACGGCCCGGAGCGGCGCGCGCAAGTCATGGGAGACAGAGTAGGAGAAGGCTTCCAACTCTTTGTTGGCGGCTTCGAGTTGAGCGGTGCGCTCGGCCACACGCTGTTCCAATCCGGCGTTGAGTTGGCGGATTTTTTCCTCCGCCAGCCGGCGGGCGGTGATGTCGGTGAACACCACGGCAAACTGCTGCGGCGCGGGGCGGAACACCCAGGTGTCGAAGTCCTTCTGCATCCAAGCGGAATGGTTTTCGTAGGCCGCCGGCACGCCAGTCAGAACCACCGCCGCATAGACTTCCAATCCCAGCGGTTCGCCGTCCGGCAGGACTTCGCGGGCGGTCCGGCCCAGAATAGCCGTGGCGGCGAGGCCGGTGAGTTTTTCAAATGCGGGATTAACCGCCAAGAAGCGGTAGTCGGTGGGCTTGCCCGTGGCGTCGGTAACCAATTCGTGCAGCGCAAACCCGGCGGTCAGATTCTCGAACAGCAGCCGGTATTGCCGCTCACTTTCCGCCAGCGCCGCCTCGGTGCGCTTGCGGTCGGTGATGTCCAGAAAGACCAGGATACCCGCGAGCACATTGCCCTCGTCATCCAGCACCGGCGAAGCGTTGCCCCACACAATCCGCTCGTCGGCAGCGGAACGACGGATGATGAATTCCCGACTGCACGGTTCGCCCTTCTGAATGGCCCAGGCCAGCGGCATGTCTTCGCTGGCCATCGGCGTGCCGTCGAGACTCCACAACTGCCAGCGCGCCGCGTAGTTGGTGAGGTCCACGCCGTCCATCAACTCACTTTCCGCCCCGCCGCGGATGCGCCGCCCGGAGCGGTTCACGTAGCGCAGCTTTCCGCTGGGCGCGTCCGCAATGGCGATGCCCGCCTGGCTGCAATCCATGGCCGTCTGGAGCACCGCCTGGGATTCGAGCAACGCCTCCTCCGCGGCGCGCTGCACCTCGACCATGTTCCGCAGCGTCCGGTGGGATAACTCGGCCTTGGACAGCAAATCCTGCGTTTCCACCTTGGCCGACTGCAACGCCGCCGTGCGCACCTCCACCTGTTGCTCCAGCTCCGTCCGGCGCTGCCCCAGCAAACTGCCCAAACACGTCAACAACGCCGTCAGCAGCACACCCGCCAAGGCGGCCAGCCAACCGCCCCACAGCGGATGCGGCGTCAAAAACGACGCCTCCGGATGCACGACCAACGCCAACGTCTCGCCGAACGCCCACACCGGCACCGTGCCCGCCAGCCCACGGCCTGCCAGTGGCCGGAAAAGCTGCGTCGCTTCTTGACGCAAATCGGTGTTCGCCCCCGACGCCGCCACGAGCCGGGGCTGCCGGCCAGCCACCAGATGGAACAACTTCGCCGCCACCGCCGGCTCGGCCTGGCCTGACCGAATAATGGCGGTGCGTAGCACCGAGTCCAAACGCAGCCGCATCACCACCATTCCGCGACACTGTCTGGACGACTCCCGCCGGGAAAACACCGGCCGGAACACGAGCAAATCCGGCGGTGACCCATCCGGCAGCCCCGGTGCCCGAACCTCGACCGCCGTGGCCAGACCAGTCCTGGCGGCCGCCGCCAACCCCATCTG
>CAINDV010000185.1 GCA_903847485.1 uncultured Verrucomicrobiota bacterium | reverse complement strand
GATGATGCCTTGCACGACGGAGAGGCCCAGGCCGGTGCCTTTGCCCGGCGCGTTGGTGGTGAAGAACGGATTGAAGATGTGCTCAAGGGTGGCGGCGTCCATGCCTTTGCCGGTGTCGCTGATGGTGAGGCAGGCAAAACTGCCCGGACGCAAGCCCGCGAGCCGCTCGGTAGCCGCGGCATCCAGAGTGACGGCCCGGAGTTGGATGGTGATGCGGCCGGGCTGATCTTCGAGGGCGTGCCAGGCATTCGTGCAGAGGTTGAAGATTACTTGGTGAATCTGCGTGGCGTCGGCGAGCACGGGCGGGGCGCTGGCCGCGAGCGCGAGGACGATTTCCACGCCGGCCGGAATGGTCGCGTGCAAGAACTTGGCGGCTTCGGCGATGATCGGCTCAAGGGAGATAACCTGCCGGTCCTGGGGTTGTTGGCGGCTGTAGGTGAGGATTTGCTGTACGAGACCCTTCGCCCGGACGCCGGCTTTCTTGATTTCCTCCAGGCTCTCGCGGGCGGGATGGCTCGGGTCCGTGTCCATGACCGCCAAATCGGTGTTGCCGAGGATGGCGGCGAGGATGTTGTTGAAGTCATGGGCGATACCTCCGGCCAACTGGCCGATAGCTTCCAGCTTCTGCGCCTGCCGGAATTGCGCCTCCAGCAGGGTATTGGCTTCTTCCAGCCGCTGGCGCTCCGTGATGTCTTGCACAAACACGACCGCCGCGGGTTGGTCTTGATAAGTGATCGGTGACGCCGTCGCCTCTACCGGCACGGGGGTGCCGTCCAATTTGAGATAAATCTCCGCCTGCGGCGGCGCCACTCCTCGCTGCCCCTGAAACACTTTCACGGCCCGCTTTTGAATGCTTTCGTGGTAGTCCGGATGGATGCGGGAAAGCACGGGTTGACCGAGCACCTGCTCGGGCGTGGTCGCCCCCAACAACCGCAGGGCGGCCGGGTTGAGATAGGAGAACTTCATCCCCACAGTCACGAAAATCGGCATGGCCGCCCCTTCGACCACCCCCCGGAAGCGATCTTCGCTCTCCCGCAACGCCGCCTCCGCTCGTTGGCGCTCAGTGATGTCCTCGACAAAGCCTTCCAGATAGGCGATGCCTCCGGCAGCGTTAAGCACTTTCCGTCCGGTCATGTCCACCGTGATCCGGCTCCCATCATTTCGCTGCCAGGTAACTTCGTCGTAGTGGATCCATCCGTCCGCTTTCAGCAGTGTTTCCACGATCAGCGGCCGGATGGTCGGGTCCGCGTAGATTTGGGTGGTCATGTCGGTGGTGGCCGCGATCAAGGCTTCCGGCGAGGCATACCCCAGCAGGGCCGCCAAGACGGGATTGACCGTCAACAACCGCCCCTCCGGGGTGGAGTGGAAAATGCCGACCGGTGCGTTCTCGAAAAGATTGCGGAGTTGTTCTTCACTCTGCCGCAACGCCGCCTCCGCCTGCTTCCGCCCGGTGAGGTCAATATCCAGGCAGAACAACTCCACGGCACGCCCGGGGATCTGCACGATGACATGACTGGAGAAAACCGCCACGCGGGAACCGTCTTTTCGCATCAGGGAGAGATCGGACGCGGGGATGGGTTGCCCGGTCTCGGCCATTTGGCGCATCGCCTGCCGGACGCCTTCCCGCATTTCCGGCGGAATGACCAGATCAATCAAATTGCGACCCACGGCGTCTTGCGCGGTGTAGCCGTAGAGCACTTCGGACGCTTGGTTCCAGTAGGTGGTGGTGCCATCCATCCGGTAGCCCTGCACGGCCACCCCCGGCACATCCCGCAGCAAATTGCGGAACCGCTCTTCACTTTCGCGCAACGCCTGTTCGGCCAGCTTGCGCTCGGTGATGTCGGTCACGAATACAGTCAAGCCGGATACTACGCCGGCCGGGTCATGGATGGGGCCATAGCGGTCTTCGTAGGTGGTTCGGCGGAGCGCCGGGTCGCCATAGTCTTCGACCGCAATGAAATGATGGCCTTGTAAAGCGCGGTCGAAATTCCGCCGGGCTTGTTCGCGGGCGTCCGAGTTCGGGATAGCGTCGAGCATGTTTATGCCTGCTTCGATCTCGACGCCCCAGATCGCCCTCATCGTCTGCCTATGGGCCTGGGTGAACGCGGTATAGCGGTAACTGGTATCCAGCGCGAAAATGACCATGTCCTGGGGACTTTCCATGATCGAATGCAGCAACGCGTTGTTACTCAAGGCGGCCTCCTCGCTCTCACGCAACGCCGCCTCGGCATGCTTGCGCTCAGTGAGGTCGCGGTTGGAGGCGCGGCGACCTTGGAATTTCCCCTCGCGGTCAACGACGGGCTGGCAGACGTGGCCGATCCAGCGGACCTCGCCGCTCCGGGTGCGGATGCGGAATTCCAACTCACACGGTTCCGGGCCAGCCGTCGTTTCGGCAGCGTCATGCCAGTGGCTCGCGCTGAGGTGGCGGTCCTCGGGATGGACGATGCGGGCCAGCAGTTCCGGCGCTTGTAGAAACTCCGCCGCCGAATAGCCGGTGAGGCGCTCGCAAGACGGCGACATGTAAGCCAGGCTGCCGTCCGGAAGACGCCAGTATTCCATATCAGCGGTAAAGTCGGCGACCGTGCGGAAGCGATCTTCGCTCACCCGCAGCGCCGCCTCCGCCTGCCACTGCTGGTCGAGGCGTTGGCGCATCTGCCGTGCGCCCCAGCCAATTCCCAGCATGCCCAAGGCCCATAGACCGATATGAGCTCCGGCGATGGGCCACAGCTTGGCCTGGGCCAAAGCCAGATATGGGTCCAGAGGTACGGCGACGCTGAGACCACCGCGGATATCGCCCTCTTTGTACCCTTGGGCGGCGTGGCATTTCAGGCAAGCCGCCTCCGTGACCAAAGGCCTCATGAAGCGGAGATGCAGCCTGCCGTGAAAAGGCTCCTGGGACAGCACTTCGGTCTGGCCTTGTCCGAAAGCCTGCAAGGCAGCGGCTTCCCAGGCGTCGGGCGCGTTCTCCGGGCGCAACGGCTTCAAGCTGGTGATATGGCCGCTGGATCCATATTGCTCGCCCAATTCATGCACCTGCCGCGTCATGTAGGCGGGATTCACCAGGGTCAGCCGCCGGCCTGACGGCGTGAGGAGGTCGCGCTCGACAACGTTGGTCAAATACGGATTCGGCGGGGTGGTGGCGGTGGCGGGCACATAGACGCCGCCATGCGACGCGGCCCAGCGACGATAGAGCACGTCCTTGTTGCAACTGCTCCGGGCCTCCTGCGTAGCGACTTGCACCATGGTTTTGCGCAGCAGACGCACGTTCCAAACCACCGACGCGGCCAGCGCCAGCGTCCAAAGCGCCACCATCAGCCAAGCGACGAGCCGCAGCCGGTGCGGTGCGATAACCAAGGAAAGGGAGGTGATCATGCGAGTTTCCCGGTTGGGTCCGCCGGCACCGGCGGCCAAAGGGCGGGGCAATCCCAGCCATCCACCGATGGTGCCAGCCTGGCGGTAGCGAGCGCGCAAACGGACGCCGCCAGCCAGCGTGGCCAGTGAGCGATGCCGTCGGACGGTGGGTTGTGCGTGCTCAAATCGTGGGCACTATCGGCACCGGGTCAGCATTTCACAAGCAAGTATTTGCCGGCGGGCGGGTGGTCAGTGTATCCCCAGGTTGTCGGCGTTCAGCACTGGGAACGCCGACATCCTTGTCGGCGAGGTGTGGACGCGCCAGGCGCACGCCGGCAGGGATGCCGGCGTTCCCGGTAGCAGCCGTCGCCGGGTCCGAGGGTGCCACTCCACACGCGGGAACCGCCTTGGCACCGACAACCTGGGGAGGCACCAGCGGGTGATTGGGCGTACCTCAGGATTTGCATATCCCGGTTTTAGAGCAGTTCCATAAACCATGTAGCGATAAGTCGGTCGCAATGACCTATCTGAAAGGTGTGGTCGAGGAAATACATCGCTACATCATTCATGGAAATGCTCTAGCCCGGCAGGGCGAAAGCGAATAGCCCAGCGTTTCAACGCTGGGAACAGCGGGCCAACTGGGCGACAAGTCCCGACCGGGACGACAGAAAGGCTGGGTTGGGCCAGCATCTTTCTACCGTCCCTGACGGGACTTAACTCCGGCTCAGCCCCAGGCCCAGCGTTGAAACGCTGGGCTATTCTCTTTCGCCCTTCCGGGCTGACACCGGCGTAGGCAAAACCTGATTTGCGCCGCGGGTGGTTTTCCAAACCGGCCAAGGTCAGGTGGCACAGTTGGAGAGAAGGATGATACCACCTTCAGACATCCTGCTCCGTGGAATTGGCACGGGCCGTCCGATGAGGGCACCGGGCCTACAGAACCGCGTCTTTGCTGTAGGCCGGGTCCCCTGACCCGGCGCATTTGGACTCACCTCGTTTCCATGCCGGTTGGAATTCGTGCTCGCGGGTCAGGAGCTCTGAGGCTCGATACGCCGCACCGCTTCCAGCCGCGTCGCCCGCCGCGTCTTTTCCATTCCGCCTGACGCCGCCCGGTGGCCGCGCTAGTGAACGGCGCTTCCCTTGCGCCCCGGCCAGCCATACACTGGCCCCCGTTCGCATGAACCACTTGCATCACCGCACCTCAGCCATCACGCGCCGCCTCTCTGCCCTGAGCGTCGCCGCGCGCGGCCTCGCGGCCGACTGCGGCCCCGAGCAACGCCGACACCTTCCGCCGCGCCGCCTGAACCCACACTAACCATGTCCAATCCCTTCTTCGACCACCCCATCCTCAACTCCCCCTACGAGTGCCCGCCGCGCCACTGGGAGCTGGATCCGTCAGGCCAGCCAACGCAGAAGATCATCGCGAGCCGCCGCCGCGCGGAGTTTATCACGCCGATCCCGAAGCCGAAGAAGCGCCCAAGCTCGAAAGAACAGGACGAGATCGTCTTCGACGAGGGCAAGGGCATCTCCACCAAGGAGCAGCAGTATGATCCTAACCCGGTCATCAATGAGATTCGCGGCTATGTGAACACCTGGCGCAAGCTCGCTCCCGGCCAATGGCAGGTGACGCCCGAGACCCAGCGCCTGCTTCAGCATTGGCGGCATCACCAGTTCAGCGGTGTTCGTCCATTCTTCTGTCAGGTCGAGGCTGCGGAGACCGCCATCTGGCTCACCGAAGTCGCGCCCAAGTCACCCTCCGGCAAACGCATCCTGGAGCTTCTCGACAGTGTCAACCGCGAGGCCAACCCCGAACTCATGCGGCTCGCGCTCAAGCTGGCCACCGGCGCGGGTAAGACGACCGTCATGGCCATGCTCATCGCGTGGCAGACGATCAATGCCACCCGCCGCGCCGGCAGCAAACACTTTACCCGTGGCTTCCTGGTCGTTGCTCCGGGTCTCACCATCAAGGATCGCCTGCGCGTCCTCCAGCCGAACGACCCCGACAGTTATTACCTCCGCCGCGAGTTAGTGCCGGGCGATATGTGGGACGATGTGCAACGCGCCAAGATAGTCATTACCAACTATCACGCCTTCAAACTCCGCGAGCGCGTCGAGCTTTCCAAAGGCGGACGCCAGCTTCTCCAAGGCCGCACCGGCGAAGACCTGCTAACCACCGAGACTGAGGGTCAGATGATTCAGCGCGTCATGCCCGATCTCATGGGCATGAAGAATGTTCTCGTGCTCAATGACGAGGCGCATCACTGCTACCGGGAAAAGGCCAAGCGGGACGAAGACCATGAAGACCTCACGGGCGATGAGAAGAAAGAGGCGGAGAAGAACCAGGAAGCCGCCCGCCTCTGGATTTCTGGCTTGGAGGCAGTCAACCGCAAGCTTGGCGTCGCCCATGTCATTGACCTATCCGCCACGCCGTTCTTCCTTAGTGGCTCGGGCTATGTCGAGGGCACTCTGTTCCCGTGGACCATGAGTGACTTCTCGCTCATGGACGCTATCGAGTGCGGCATTGTGAAACTGCCGCGCGTCCCTGTGGCGGAGAACATCCCCGGCGAAGAAATGCCGATTTACCGCAATCTCTGGGAGAACATCCGCAAGGACATGCCCAAGAAAGGTCGCAGCGAAGGTGGGGAACTCGACCCCCTCAAACTCCCCACCCGCCTGCAAACCGCGCTCGAAGCTCTTTACGGCCACTACGAGAAAACCTTCAAGCTCTGGGCGGACCAGCCCGGCGTCCGTGTCCCACCTTGCTTCATCATCGTCTGCCAGAACACCGCCATCTCGAAGCTGGTCTATGACTTCATTTCCGGCTTCCACCGGAAGAACGAAGACGGCACCACCACCTTGGAAAACGGCCGCCTCGCCCTCTTCCGCAATTTCGACTCCTATAACAACCCGCTCCCGCGTCCCAACACTCTGCTTATTGACAGTGAACAGCTCGAAGCCGGCGACGCCCTCGACGATAACTTCCGCAGCCTGGCCGCCGATGAGATCGCCCGCTTCCGCCGCGAGAAGGTGGAGCGCACCGGTGACTCTCGGGCGGGCGAGAACATCACTGACCAGGAACTACTCCGCGAAGTCATGAACACCGTGGGCAAGCCGGACCAACTCGGCAGCTCCATCCGCTGCGTGGTGTCTGTCTCCATGCTCACGGAAGGTTGGGACGCTAATAACGTCACTCACGTCCTCGGCATCCGCGCCTTTGGCACCCAACTCTTATGCGAGCAAGTCATCGGACGCGCCCTCCGCCGTCAGTCTTATGAGTTGAACGAGGACGGCCCCGACCAAGGTCTCTTCAATGTCGAATACGCCGATGTCTTCGGCATTCCCTTCGACTTCACCGCCAAGCCGGTCATCGCCCCGCCGCAGCCGCCACGCGAGACTATTCAGGTCAAAGCCATCCGCCCGGAGCGCGACGCCCTCGAGATCCGTTTCCCCCGCGTCGAAGGCTACCGCGTTGAGTTGCCGGAGGAACGGCTCACCGCCAGCTTCAACGACGATTCTATCCTTGTCCTTAGCCCCGACCTTGTCGGCCCGTCCATCACCCGCAACTCCGGTATCATCGGCGAAGGCGTGGACATGAACCTGGAGCATCTTGGCGACATGCGGCCCTCCACTCTGCTCTTCCACGTTACCCAGCGCCTGCTTTACACGAAATGGCGCGACCCCGGCGAGGAGCCGAAGCTCCATCTCTTCGGCCAGCTCAAGCGCATCACCAAGCAATGGCTCGACACCTGTCTCGTCTGCAAAGGCGGCACCTATCCCGCCCAACTCATGTATCAGGAGTTAAAAGACATGGCTTGCAATAAGATCACTGCCGGCATCACTCGCGCGCTGGAAGGCCGCCGCCCCATCAAAGCTTTGCTCGATCCCTACAATCCTACCGGCTCCACTCAGCATGTCCGCTTTAACACCTCCAAGACTGACCGCTACGAGACCGACTCCCGACGCTGCCATATCAACTGGGTCGTGCTCGATAGCGATTGGGAAGCCGAGTTCTGCCGCGTCGCCGAAGCCCATCCGCAGGTTCGCGCCTATGTCAAGAACCACAACCTTGGCCTCGAAGTGCCCTACCGCTATGGCTCCGAGCTGCGGAAGTATCTCCCCGACTTCATCGTCCTGGTGGATGACGGCCATCCGCCGCACCCGGATGGCAGCCCCGACCTCCTGCACCTTATTACCGAGATCAAAGGCTACCGCCGCGAGGACGCGAAGGAGAAGAAGTCCACCATCGAAACTTACTGGGTGCCCGGCGTGAACCACCTTGGCACCCATGGCCGCTGGGCCTTTGACGAGTTCTGCGACATCTACGAGATCGAAGCCGACTTCGCGGCCAAGGTGGCCAGCCAGTTCGACAAGATGATCGCCGCCGCCGTGTCCACGCCTGCCGCACCTTCCAAATAATCATGGCCAAGAAAACCACAGCTACCAAGGCCGGGAAAACCGTCGAGACTCTCAAGCACGCCGAGAGCAAGCGGAAGAACATCCCCACCGCCGAGCATCAATCCGTCGTCGAAGAGACGCAGAAGAATCCCAAGACCCTCCGCTACCCGCGCAACACCGACCTCGACCCCCAGCTCGTCTGGCGCGGGAAGGATGAGCAGGACTGGAGCGACCTCGTGATCCACGCCCCGCCGCTCTACATCCAGGAAAAGGTTCACCCCAAGGTGCTCATTGACGACTTGCTGCGGCAGTCGAAAGAGGCGAAAGCACAGGCGCCGGGCGCGCAGACCGACCTCTTCGCCGACTTCAACGGCATGGCGAAGGGCGTGGACAAGACCGAGTTCTACGCCCACGACCAGAACTGGTCCAACCGCATGATCCTCGGCGACTCGCTCCAGGTCATGGCCAGCCTCGCCGAGCGCGAGGGCCTGCGCGGGCGCGTGCAGTGCATCTACTTTGACCCGCCCTACGGCATCAAGTTCAACAGCAACTTCCAGTGGTCCACCACTAGCCGCGACGTGAAGGACGGCAAGGCCGACCACATCACCCGCGAGCCCGAGCAGGTCAAAGCCTTCCGCGACACCTGGCGCGACGGCATCCACAGCTACCTCACCTACCTGCGGGATCG
>CAINDV010000184.1 GCA_903847485.1 uncultured Verrucomicrobiota bacterium | reverse complement strand
CAGCGCTGCGGTGGTATAGTCTATGAAGTCTTGGGTTAGACTTGAGTAGATAACTTGACCAGAAAGCGTACTAATATCTGAAACCTGAGCAGTTAGATTTGATACAAAAAGGTAGCCGCCGGTGCTCACAAGTATTAGGTTTATTACCAAAAAGACAGAAGATAGTATCGATATTTGTAGAATTGTTTTTCGTCTATCTCTAGACACCCAAAATGTTAGGCCCGCAAAGATGAGTGCCGCTAATGGTATCCATACTGCAAGACCGTTTATTGTGTTAATAGCTAGCAAGATTGTAGGAAGATGAGACCGAAATCCGCCGGCTCCAGGCGATGATCAAGAACAGCCCGGACCTCATCAACGCCCCCACCGGCGGCGCGAACGATGACTTCACCCCGCTCGGCCGCGCCGCCAGCAAAGGCCAGTTGCGCGTCGCCCAGTTCCTCCTCGACAGCGGCGCCGAGGTGAACCGGGCCTACAACGTCCGGACGCCCCTGCTCCTGGCCGCCGGCCGCGGGCACAAGGCCATGATCGAACTCCTGCTCGCCCGGGGCGCCGACGTCAACGCGCGCAACGAGAATGGCCAGACCGGGCTGCACATCGCCGCCCAAAACGGTTTCCAGGCCACTGCCGAGGCGCTCGTCGCCGGCAAGGCCGACGTGAACGTCCGCACCACCAAGCAAAAGGACACTCCGCTCCATCAGGCCGTCGGTGCGGGCCACGTGGCCATGGTGAAATTTCTCCTGGCCAAGGGCGCGGACGCCGACGCTCAGAGCGCGAGTGGCACGACGGCGTTGATGCTGGTGGCCAACCGCGTGAGCTTGGAGGTGCTGCAAGTGCTGCTCGCCGCTGGCGCCAAGCCGAACCTTGCCAGCGAGTCTGGTTTTACCGCGCTCAGCATCGCCGCCGAGAAAAACAACCTCGAGGCCGTCAAGGCCCTGCTGGCCGCGAAGGCCGATCCCAATGGCGACGCCTATTGCCCGTTGACCCTTGCCATCCACGCCAAGGCCACTGAGGTCCTGCGGGCGCTGCTCGAAGCCGGGGCGGACGCGAACCGTGCCTGGCACATCACCTGGCAGGTGCAAGTGGGGTCACGCGGGCGCCTCACCACGTATGGCTCGGGCACCGACGTCCCGCTCGTCACCCCGCTGTTCGTGGCCATCGATGAAGGCAACGCCGATGCCGTGAAGTTGCTGCTCGCACACAAGGCCGATCCCAACAGCCTCGGCCCGGATCGCCTGCCGTTGATCCTGCAAGCAGCCCGAAAACCCGCCGTGCTGGAGGCCCTGCTTGCGGTCGGTGCCAAGCCGAACGTGGACGACGGCGAGGGCCGCACGCCGCTGTACATCGCCACGGAGGCTGGCTTCGCCGAATCCGTGCGCCTCCTCCTCGCGCACGGCGCGGACAAGGAAATCCGGCCCTTCGGTTACACGCCGCTGCTGTTCGCGGTCGGGAACGGAAAACAGAAAACCGCCGAGGTGTTGCTTCAGGGCGGCGCAGATGTGAACGCCCACGCCACCGTTGACGGTCGCACGGCTTTGCACCTCGCCATCGAGCGCCGGGATCCGGCGCTCACGGCGCTGCTGTTGACGAACAAGGCCGACGTGAACGCCCAGGACAAGCGCGGCCTTACTCCGCTCGACATCGCCAAAGGGAATGCCTCAGCCCCTCCGCCGGGCATGCCACCGGGCGTGCCAACGCCATTTCCCCCAATGCAGCCAGTTCGCGTGCAGCCTCCAGGTGGTACGCCCGCGACTCCCGCCCCAGTCGCCAGTCCGACTTCCCTCGCCGACTTGCTCCGCCAGCATGGTGCGCTGGATGAGTTGCCCGACTTCACCACCATTCGCGTCACCCGGCAGGGCTTGGACAAACCCATACTGGTCTTCCGCCAGCAGACCAGCGGCTGGAACCACTTCACGCTGCTGGAGACGGTGTTGAACCTCTACGTGAACCAGGGAGCCGTGGACTTCGAGCGGGCTGACGCGGCGCGGTCTGGCCGGAACTTGGCCCCGGGATCGAGCTTTCAGTCGCGCCTGCAAAGCGTCATCAGCCAAGCCTCTGCGCAGGGCAACGCGGTCTGGTTCCCCGACCTCAAGCGCATCATCATCCACCGCCCCGACCGCACGCCCGGCGGCAAGGAGCAGGTCATCCCGGTGAACCTGCTCAACGCCACCAACGGCGTGGACTGCACGAAAGACCTGCCGCTGGAATTCGGCGACGTGGTGGAAATCCCGGTGCGGGACCATGCGTTGTCCGAGTCGCCGTCGGCCTTGAGCCTGCCGGAGACGGTGGGCTTCCTCGATTGCCTGCGGCGCAAGGTGCAGTTGACCGTCCGCGGCCAGTCGCGCGAGATCGAGTTGCGGCCCAGCGGGGCGGAGTCCTCTCTCCGCATGGCGCTGGGCAAGTCCGAAGCCAAGAGCCAGCTCCTTTCGTCGTCCGACCTGACGCGAGTGAAGGTGACGCGCCAAGACCCGGCCACCGGTCAGCCCCGGGAGTTCGTCGTGGATGCGACGAAGGCCAACGCGGAATACGACGACCTCTGGCTGCGCGACGGCGACATCATCGAGGTTCCGGAGAAGTGAGCCTCGGTGTTTGACCCGATCTCCGAAGTTCTGGGAGCACGCCCGCCCCGGGCGTGGCTGGACGCGCCCTCGCGGCCAGCATTTGTGCTGCACTATTACATCTACCAGGTCTTTCCAAACCCCTGGAGCATGGGAGGCAAAGAGTCCGCCGATATGCTGCGGGAGGTGCAACGGACCCTGCCGCGTCTGTTTTCGAACATGCGCATCATGTCCACCGTGGGTGT